>CAZODZ010000001.1:0-100748 GCA_964578745.1 uncultured Dehalococcoidales bacterium
GCGGTCACGAGATTGTGCTCGTGCACGATCCGCAACCACTTGGAGTCGGCCACTACCTGCACGCTGCCGGCCAGTCCTGGCTGTGGAGATGCCACATTGATATCGATGAAGAGACCGTTCGCCGCAATCCGCGGTTGTGGGACTTCATGACCAGGTGGACGGATGGTTACGATGCCGCCATATTCTCTGCGGCACACTACGTCGTCTCGCGCTGGCCCCTGCCAAAGTTCATCATTCCGCCATTCATCGATCCGCTCTCGGAAAAGAACAGGGAGCTCTCTGAAGAAGAGATACATGCTGTCCTGAATAAATACGGCATAGATCCGACGGTGCCGATCATTGTCCAGATCGGTCGCTTCGATCCATGGAAGGGCATCAATCGCACTATCGACTCATTCGTGTTGGCGCGAAAGGAAACGGTCTGCCAGCTGGTCATTGCCGGTGGACTTGCTGCGGACGACCCTGAGGGAAGTCGTGTGCTTCAGCAGGTGCGTGAAAGAGCGGCGGGACACCCTGATATTCATGTCCTGGAGTTGTCTCTGGACGATCGGGTCGAGAACTGGAGGGAGGTGAATGCTCTCCAGAGAGCGGCGACCGTGATTATGCAGCCGTCTACAAGGGAAGGTTTTGGGCTCGTTATCACCGAAGCACTATGGAAAGGCAAGCCTGTCATTGCCGCGGATGCTGGCGCAATTCCCCTGCAGGTTCGCAGCGGCGCGACGGGTTTCTTTTATGACGGCGTGGCAAACACTGCCAGGCGCATAATCTCACTTCTCAATAGTCCGGAATTGCGCAACAAGGTTGGACAGCATGGCCGCGACTACGTGCGCGAGCACTTTCTCATGCCTGCGCGGATTGCAGACTCTCTCCAGACCATGCTGTTGGCTCGTGAAGGGATACTGCGGAACCCCGCCTGTACTGACTGCATCATCAGCTTTCACCCATGGTTCAAGCTCAGCAAACGGGGTCGTGGCTGACATGATACGCGGCCAGTCACAGCCTCTGTTGCGCCCTGCGAGACCTTATCGCACATTGGAGGATGGCACGTGTACGACATAGAGCGGCTCAGGAATCAGGTCAACTACCGTGCGGGCAAGTCGTGGATGTCGCCCTTGAACTACATCGACGAAGTAGCTGGCCCTTTCAGAGGAAGATGCGTAACGCTGCACGATGTAACGCTGCGGGATGGTGAGCAGACTGTGGGAGTAGCCTTCTCGCCGGAGGAAAGGGTTACCATCGCCGGGGCACTTGATGAGCTCGGTGTTCCGCGTATCGAGGTTGGTCTGCCAGCCGTCTCTGAAGAGGTGCGCGAGGGCATGAGACGCATCGCAGCGCAGAACTTGAACGCGGAACTGTATGGCTTTGCACGTACCCTGAAATCGGATGTCGATATGGTTGTCGACTGCGGTCTGAACGCGGTTGTGCTGCAGCACATCATGAATCCCTATGCATGCGAAAGTGCCTACGGGCTGGATCGGGCAAAGGTCCGTGACCGTGTCGTGTCTGCTGTTGGATATGCGAAGGAGAAGGGACTGAAGACGGTCTTTCTTGGTTGGGACTTGACGCGCGGCGACGACTGGGACTTCATCGAAGACATCTATGGCAGTCTCTTCCAGCATGCGTGTCCCGATGGCCTCGTTGTGGTGGATACTTTCGGCGTCGCCAACCCGCGTGCGATTGGTTTTCTCTTCAGAAAACTTGGCGAGTGGCTGCCGGGCGTGCCATTGGAGTTTCACACGCACAACGATATGTGCATGGCAAACGCCGGTATTGTGGAGGCAGTCGCCGCTGGATGCAGCGTGGTACACACTGCATTCAACGGGCTTGGCGACCGCACTGGAAACGCGGCGACTGAAGAGGTCGCTGTCATGCTTGAACTTGGTCTTGGTGTGAGCACTGGCCTCCGGTTCGACGGCATCATGAATGTTTCGCTGATGGTTGAGAATATCTCACGAAGGACCGTGCCGCAGAACAAGCCCATCGTCGGACGCGGACTGTTCAACCTCGAAACTGGTATCGACGCTGATCTGCACCGCAAGATGGAGGCGGCGTCATTTGACATAACAATGCAGGCCTTTCATCCCTCGCTTGTCGGACAGGATCCGGTGAGGCTGACTCTTGGAAAGAACAGCGGTAGTGCCACTATAGAGTTCTTTCTGGACAAGTTCGGGATTGCTGCAGGGAGGGACCATGTCAAGCAGATAATGGAGAGGGTGAAGTGGCAGGGGCGTGTCCAGCATGCGCTGCTCACAGACGCCCAGTTCCTCGCTATCTGCCGCGATGTTCTTGGTGACTAGGCCTTGAATTGAACCCGTTAGCCCCGACTAACGTAATCTGGTAATAATATAGGCAGGTTGGCCGTTACTGGCACGTTAAGGAGGACATACATGGCGTATAACGTCGAGCGACTCAAGGGCAAAGAGCATTTTGAAAATGGAAAATGGTGGGTCTCTCCACTCAATTTCGAGAGTGAGGTCATCTCTGACTTCCGGGGCAAGTCTGTTCAGATCCACGACGTCACATTGCGGGATGGAGAGCAGACCGTTGGTGTCGCCTTCTCCCCTGATGAGAGAGTGGCGATTGCCGAAGCTCTGAGTGGTATAGGTATACACAGACTCGAGATAGGCATGCCTCCGGCGTCGCCTGAGATTCTGGAGGGCATGAAGCGTATCGTGAAGCGCAACCTGCCGTCTGAAATGGTGGGTTTCGTCCGGACTATCAAGAAGGACATTGATATGGCCATCGATGCGGGTGTCAAGACGGCCATACTTGAGCATATTATGAACCCGTATGCAACGGATGCTGCATACGGTCTGTCTTATGAAGAGGTAAAGGATCGTGTGGTGTCGACGATGCAGTATGCCGCTGAGAAAGGCCTCAAGACAATCTTCATGGGCTGGGACCTCACAAGGGGCGACGACTGGGATTTCGTGAAGGAGATGTACACGACACTGGCCCGTGAGACGAAGCTTGATGGCCTCGTGGCGGTGGACACCGTCGGCGTAGCCTCGCCTAGGGCGGTGGGTTTCCTCTTCCGCAAGCTTCGCGAGTGGTTGCCTGGTGTGACTCTTGAGTTCCACACTCACAATGAGTTCGGCCTGGCCAATGCAGGCGTGCTCGAAGCCGTGGCGAACGGTGCCACTGTGATTCATACTGCGTTCAATGGCCTTGGCGACCGAACCGGCAACGTTGCTACTGAAGAAGTGGTAGTCATGTTGGAGCTGCTTGCTGGCATCAAGACCGGAATTAAACTTGAGGGAATTGCGAATGTCTCTCTCACCGTGGAGAATATCTCCCGGCGTACACTTGCCGGTAACAAGCCAATCATCGGGCGTGACCTCAACAAGCTGGAGACAGGCATCGCTGCCGACCTGCATCGTAAGTTCCGCGATGCCGGTTTCGACATTACTATCCAGGCCTTCACACCTGAACTGGTTGGCATGGAGCCGCTCCATCTTGTCCTGGGAAAGAACAGCGGGACGGCCACAATCGAATTCTATCTCGACAAGTACGGACTCTCCGCCAACGAGGACCAGATCAAGGAGATCACCGACAGGGTGAAGTGGCAGGGTCGGGTGCAGCATACCCTCCTGACAGACTCACAGTTCCTCAAGATCTGCCGCGACGTTCTCGGCGGCTAGAGGCTGTCCATAGCGGTCAAAAGTGGGGCCCGCTCCAGGTGCACTACGTACTTGTAGGGCGGGTCCCGTCTCTTGCATGACGGTGCAGCGCATAGAAAAAGTGGGGAAGGGAGGCTCCCCTCTCCCTTCCCCGGCTAAGGAGGGAAAGTTGAGATCATGCCCTAGAGGAGGAGGGGGTGTGGGATAGGGCAAATCGACCGATATGCTAGCATGGCACCACAGGGGTGTCAATTTCTGGTTTGCCCTCAGGGCATGGATTCATCTCCCCAACTGAGCCTATCGCATGCAGTACGACGAACAGAGGCGGAAGTTCTCATGCCCTCGCTGTGGTGCAGAGATGCACTACGATGCAGCCACGGGGTTGTGGCTGTGTCCTCTCATCGAGTGTGGCACTGCCGTCAGGTATGAGGTGCAGGGGGCCGGAGGACCTCCACCGGAAGCACCCGCTGAATGTGAGGGATTCGAGGGTGAATGGCAGCCTGAACAGCCTGGTCGAGGACGCAGGGCCATCGTTCTTGTTGGCGCGGTTGTTATCATCATCGCTGTCCTTGCCATGCTGCTGCAGCCTCTCTTGTGGCCTCGCAGGCCGGTGCTCTCGGTCTCTCCTCAGAGCATTGAATTTGATGATGCTGCTGGCATCGTGGCGTTGCCGAAGGCATTCGCCATACAGAACGATGGCACGGGTGAGTTGGTGTGGACAGCGACCGCCGACAGAGAGTGGTTGCAGATTGAGCCCCCCTCCGGGGTACTGGCCGATGGTGTGGAAGTGGTAGTGGTGTCGGTTGATCTGCACGGTCTTCCTGCTGGCAGTCATGCGGCGACCATTACCGTAGTGGCGGATGGTGCCTATCACTCACCTCAGGTTGTGAGTGTCCTCGTCACGCTTGCTTTGCCAGCGGAAGGACGTGCGTTAATGCATATGCTGGGGCAGGGTGCGGAGGTCTACTACGATCGTCAACCACCTTATGTCGAAGGTCCTGTCGGGAGACCTATCCAGTTGCGCAATAACGAGGACGCGGTGGACGTATCATGGGCCGCGCTGCTGCAGTTTATTCTCGAGGATGACACAGACGAGGTTGCCTATGTCGAGGATCTCATGATGTGCGGCAGCTTCGCCGAGCGACTTCACAACAACGCCGAAGCGCAGGGCATCCGCTGCGCATGGGTCTCGGTCGACTTTGTGGGCGAAGACTGTGGCCATGCACTGAACGCATTCGTTACGACTGACAGGGGACTTGTATTCATTGACTCCACGGGCGAGAACCCATCGCTGGTGGCTGCGGCGGGAGGTGAAGCAGGCGTGTGTGACGCGGACAAGGCTGCCTATGTCCGGGTGGGAAGCCCTTACGGGCTGGTTTCGCTCGAGTACGCTGACTCACCCGCGTACGAGTTCTATGAAGAGTACAGTGCGGCCTGGGCTGACTACACGGTTGAACTGGACGAATACAATCTGCTTGTTACTGAGTACAATCGCCTTGTGGACGCAGGCTCTTCAGCCAGCCTGCGCAAGGCGCGTCACCTCGCGGCGGAACTGGAGACGCGGCGCCTGCAACTCGAACTGGTCCAGGAGGTTCTTGGGCCCTGTTACTGGAGTCCTCTCGGTATCGTCGAGAGCCTCAGCGTGTACTGGTAGAACCGGGCGGTCTTGGAACGGTGGTGGCTCGTGCCGGGAGGCAGACTTGCGAGGCGCTGCGTCCTGGCGCAGACAGTACCCCCGTGGCTTCGACACTGCACCACGCATGCAAGGAGCGCGGAATCTTCTGCCGGTCAGCAAAAAGGGGGGCCGTCAGTGTGAAACAGCCGATTGTTGGGGCTGACGCTTACGGTATGCCGGATCAAGTTGCCGATAGTTTCAAACTGAAAGCGAGTCCGGACTCACTGCTGTCTTCAGGTGTGATTCAGTGCTCTGGCGGTGTCACTCGCCAGCCCCGGATGTCGTTTGCGCAGATGATCCCCGATATGGTCACGGACTCTAGGCCAGCCCCGGGGAAGGTCGACGCGCCGGCAAAGTACAGCCCTTTGATCGGTGCCCGGAAATGAGGCCGACGCGTGCCTGTCGCCTGGCTGAAGCTGTAGAGGGCGCCCTCCGGCATGGCGGTATATGACTCAAGGGTGCGCGGACTGGCTGCGTCAAGCGTCTTGACACTGTTGCTGAGGCCGGGCAGCACTTCCTCGGCCTTGCGGATGAGTAACGCGGCAAACTGTCGCTTTCGATTGTCATAGTCGCGGTCTTCTCTGGATGGAAACTCACGGTAGCCGACCGGAGCCACGATTGTAATGCTCGCGCGACCTCTCGGCGCCATTCTAGGGTCGACGTTGCTGTTGATAAACACGGTGAAATCGCCGTCGATGTGTCGTATCAGGGATGGCTGCGATGAAAGGTCCTGCTCGACCCCCGCGTAGACGACAAATGCCGAGGGAGACATCTTCAGCCCTTTGATGAAGTCGATGTAGGGTCCTCCAACTTCAGCCGCATCGAGCAACTGAAGGACGCACGTTCGCACGTTCACGTTGGCTACGACGAGGGCGGCCTGGAATATCTCGGCGCCTGAACGCACGCCCCGTACCTGTCGCTGGTCGGTGAGTATGCGGTCGGCTTTGTAGTTCGTCATTACCGTGCCGCCGTTCTGCTCTACTATCTGTGCCAGCATTGTCGCCAGCGCACGTGGTCCTCCCACCGGAAAGTAACTTCCCGTCAGGTACTGTCCCATTGCTCCGAGCAGGGCGCGCAGCCCGGGCGTGGTCTCGGCTGTCGTTCCGTTCTGTCCCGTCCCCCCTGTGAGCAGTGCTTTCAGGTCTTCGCTGCGCAGATGCTCATCCAGCTTCTGCTTGAATGTCTTGCCCATCCAGTCATACACCGCTGGATAGCTCTTGGGCAGGCAGGCCATTGCTTTGTCTCCGAGCAGCTGGACACTCAGGTGGTCTGGAAGGGGTATGCCGTAATGTCCGCTGTACTGGTACAGCTGGAAATAGGCCTCTGCCGCCTCCTGAAAGAACGAAGTGAGGCCCTCCCGTTCCTCCGGGAAGATGTCGGCAAGCGATGCCACGATACGAGAGACCCGCGTGGGTATCTCGATCGGGTGTCCCTTGTATACGTGCCGGATCGTATTCTGTGCGAAGCGGCCCTCTATGGCGAGCCCGAGTTCGCTCAGGACCCGCGCTATCGGACCTGACTCCCATGCGCCAGTAATACCTGACACTCCCATGCTGAAGATGAAATCATCCCGCACCAGGGAGCCAGAATAGCCGCCCACCTGCGCCTGCTGCTCCATCACAAGCACCTTGTAACCGTGCTTCGAGAGCAACGCTGCCGTTGTCAAACCACCGATGCCTGCGCCCACAACGGCAACATCAAACTCGTTCTGTTGTTTGCTTCGGGCGGGAGCAACGGGCACTCGCCATTCGTAAGGCCGGTACTGCTGACGGATGAGGAACGCTGCTCCTTTGAGTTGAAAGACCACCGCGAATATGAAGCCAGCAGACACAAGCGCGATCGGGAGAACGCTCCCGATTGTCAGGCTGGAGAAATGTATGACGACTGCTGCAAGAAAGAATACTCCCGCCCAAACAGTCGTGATGATACTGTGGACTGAGAGGAATGTCGCATTTTCCCAGTAGTACTTGGGGTAGTCATACCTGGCAGCGTCTCCTGAGAAAGGGCGTCGTGACACCAGGGAGATGACCGCCATGACAAACAGCGTTGTAAGACTGATTTCCCCCCCCACCTCGACGAACAGGTCTGTGCCGCTGATGTACGTGGCGATGGCGGCCACCAGGAAGTACCCCAGCGTGACTAGGTCCATTATCCTGAATATGTGGACCCACACCTGATGTGCAAGCAGTGCGAACGCGATTCCCAGCGCAACGATGATGCCAGCCGCTTGATTCAGCCCGGCCATGTACCAGTAGATACCCCACGGCACCAGCGAAAACGCCTGGATTACGGTAGCCATAGACGACTTGCGAGATGCCTGTTTTCCAACTTCAGGGCCTGCTTGATTCGGCATGGTCCGCTGTTCCTCCGATGTCCCGGGCACGGGACCGATGCATCGATTTGGAAGGGCGTGCAAACATCTTGTCACGCACTGGTCTATTGGTCAATACGTATGCTTGTACTGCAAACGCGGCCCTGTGGTGGTAGCATAGTGACGTGCACGGACAGGAGGTCTCATGAAATCAGTGGAAGGCGCCGTCGGCAGGGTATTCATTCTCCGACTTGAGGACGATGATGTCATACCTGACTGCATCGAGTCGTTCGCACGAGGACATGACATCTCTGCTGCACAGGTTCTATTCATAGGTGGCCTTGGACGGGGGGAGGTTGTAACCGGTCCACGCGATTCGACGACAATGCCGCCGGACCCGATTCTCATACCGGTCGAGGGCGCCCATGAGACCATTGGGGTGGGGTTACTTGTGCCCGATGAGAATGGCATGCCCCGGCTGCATGTTCACGGTGCGCTCGGTAGAGCGGGTAATACGCTGACAGGCTGTCTGCGCAATGGCGTGTTCACATGGTTCATGATAGAGGTGGTAATTTTGGAGATCTGTGCTGAAGTGCGGCGTTGCCGCGATGCCCTCAGCGGCCTGTCATTACTCACGTTCGACTGAGTTGGGCAGGATTGTTAGTCGCTTCTGTTTTCGACTCATCGAAGGAGGTCCAGCGACGTGAGCACGCCCTTCAGCTGTTCGCGTGCTCGACTCCCCAGTGGCCTGACAGGCCTTCTGCACGGGCCGGCGTCGATGCCAATCATGCCGAGTGCTTCTTTGATGACCGCCGGAAATGTCCCCAGCGAGAACGTGTCGCGAAGTCGCGCGAGTTGCGCCTGCGCATTTCGTGCACCGTCGAGGTCACCTGATCGCCAGGAGTCATATATCTTGACGAGCAGCCGCGGCGCCACGTTTCCGGTCGCGGCAACTGAACCGGCGCCCCCATAGAGAAGCGTGCCAAGGATGAGTGTATCTCTGCCCGCGAAAACCTGGAAGGAGGGTGGGGTGGCGTTGATGTATGCTGCGGTTGTCGCGAGGTCACCGCTGCTGTCCTTGATTCCCGCTATATTGTCGATGGCTGCAAGCCTTGCTACTAGGTCGATAGACAAGCGATTACCAGTGCGCGCAGGATTGGTGTAGAGCAGGACCGGCAGCCGCGTTGACGCTGCTATCGCCCTGTAGTGCTCGTACATCTCCTCCTCGTCAGGGGTGATGAACGTCGGGGTGATGACTGATACAGCGTCGACTCCAGCGCTCTCGGCCATCCTGGTAAGCGCGATTGCTTCACGTGTCGTTGTGGCGCCGGTGCCGGCGTATATCGCCACTCTTCCTCTGACTGCGTTGAGCGTAGCCTCAATCACTTTTCTTTTCTCTTCCGACTCCAGTGCGAAGTACTCTCCCTGGCTGCCAAGCACGAACACGCCATGGACTCCGCCGGCAAGGACATGCTCTATCAACCTCCCAAGCACTTCCAGGTTGAGAGACTCATCCGTGTTAAATGGTGTCACCAGCGCAGGTATGATGCCCCCCTGCCCCGTGTCCATGTGCCCTCCTTGTATGGGATTACGTCTAGTAGTGTAGGCTGGGCCGGTGACGAAATCAACGAGCCAGCCCGTATCCGCGCCTCCGTGCATACATCTCGCGGACCTGCGTTTGGTTCAAGGGAGAGAGCATCATGTCTCGTGCGACGCGCGTGCTGTTCACCTGTGGAGGAAACTTGTGTCGCTCGCTGATGGCCGTGGTGCTGCTACGCCACCTTACGGCTCCGGCTTCCCGATTTTCATACTGCGGGATCCCGCCGGACGCTGTGATTGGCCTTCTTTCCCGAGGTGCAGCCGTTTGTTTGCACGCGGGGCTGTGGATCAATTGACGGGTAGCGGTTCACTGGCACATCGTTTAGACAGACCGTGGTCCTGGGCACTGGTCAACTGACCAACGCACATTCATCATCGTGTGCGCACTGCGTTTCACGGCTCATGGCTGGCCGTACTACAATGACCGATGATTCCCTCTGCCCATGGATACACTGTCTGGGACCATTTCCATCAATGTGTACTTCGTTCTGGCGCTCGTTGCGCTGCTCGGTGACTACGCGGTCCGTACAACCGCCGACGTCCTGGACCTCCGTGGGCTGTGGCAGGGAGTGCCGGCACCATTGCAGGGCCTGTATAGCGATGACCAGTACCGTGCATCCCAGCGCTACGTATGTTCGGCAACTCGCATCAGGATGGTGGAACGGACTGTGCTGCTCGCTGTGGTATGTGCATTCTGGTTTCTGGGTGGTTTTGGATGGCTTGATGGCCTTGTGTGCCACGCTGTCTCGTCGACGCTCGGGCGTGGACTGCTATACCTCGGTATCGTTACGGTCAGTTACCTTCTGTTGACGGTGCCGTTCGACGCCTATCGCACTTTCTCGCTCGAAGCGAGTTTTGGCTTCAACCGGACAACGCCCGGGATATTTGTGACAGACAGGCTCAAGGAGCTGTTTCTCCTTGTGGTGATAGGTGGCTCGCTTGCTGCAATTGTGGTGTCGGCGTTTCTGTGGCTTGGACCGGGCGCATGGTTGCTCTGTCTCGCCGTTGTTGTAGCGTTCATTCTGCTCACTCAGGTGCTGGCCCCAGTGGTCATTCTCCCCTTGTTTAACAGGTTTAAACCTCTGCCAGAGGGAGAGTTGAGGGAGGCGGTGCTGTCGTATACGATGTCCATAGGCTTGCCCGTAGAAGACGTCTATGTCATCGATGGCTCACGCCGTTCCTCGCGCGCAAATGCCTTCTTCACGGGTCTTGGCAGGCACAGGAGGATTGTGCTCTACGACACGCTGATAGAGGGACACTCGATCGATAGCCTTGTCACCGTGCTGGCGCACGAGGCTGGTCATTACGGTCGAGGGCATATCCTCAAGGGAGTCTTGGCGGCCTCTCTCCATGCGGCTATCCTGCTGTACCTACTCGCGTTCTTCTTGGAGCAGCCGGGACTGTTCGAGGCGTTTGGCGTGTCCCAATCATCTGTGTATGTAGGGTTTGTGTTGTTTGGCTTACTCTACACACCGGTAGAGACGGCACTGTCCGTTCTCTTCAACATGCTCTCTAGGCGCTATGAGTATGAGGCCGATCGCTTTGCGGTCGAGACGACACATAACCCCTCGGCCCTGGCCGCGGCGTTGAGAAAGCTCTCGGTTGACAATCTGTCTAATCCACACCCTCACCGCTTTCAGGTCCTGCTGAACTACTCGCATCCACCGCTTGCGGAACGCCTCGCCTCTATCGAAGGCAGGTCCCCTTGAAGTTCCTGGAGACCATACTCGACTCTCTCATGTGTTCAGAATCCACCGTTGCTCGCTGATTCTGCCACGCGAGCAGGGCCAGACAGGTGGATCGATGAGAGTTATGCATTTTCTGTGCCTCGTTGTAAACTTCGGTTTGGTGCAGCCCCTCCGCTTTCCGCGCCGGGAATGATTGCAGGGCCAGCCATTTCATGGTACAGGTTGTTCCGGATAGACAGTGTGAAAGGAAGACCATTTCTCGCATACGCCATTGTCATCTCTGTTCTGGAGCAGCTTGTCCTTCTGCTCGTCACTCTGCATGTTTTGCCCTCGGTCGGTATCCATGTGCCGCTGTGGCTGCTGGTGACACTGGTCGTTGTCCTTGCGGTACAGTCCGTACTACTTACACTCGTCAACCTGAGGGCCCTCGGCAGGCGGCCGCTGTTTTCGCCCGCTCCCGGGACGCTTGCCCGTACGGTCAGTAAACTTGATCCGGTCGGCTATGTTCGCGTTGGTAACGAACTGTGGCTCGCTGCAAGCGATGGCTCTCACATAGAGAGAGACGAGGTCGTCGTTGTACGACAGCGGGATCGAATGCGATTGATTGTCTCGCGTCCTGATGAGCACCTTGTGGGACCGTGAAGTTGTCCAGTCTGGCGTGTTTCCTCGTTTGACTCGCGTGATGCCCTCCGCATAGACTGGGAAAGTCACCACGCACGTATGAGGCAAGGGGAGGCAATCATGGATGGAACAAGGCGAATTAGGATTATTGCTGGCCCTGTTGCGGTCCATGCAACGTTGAACGATACCAGGGCGGCGCAGACCCTGTGGAATTCGCTCCCGCTGCAGTTCAGGGCGCAGTCGTGGGGCGATGAGCTGTATGGCCGAGCCTCTGTAGAACTTGAGCAGGAGGAGCCGCGGGAAGTTGTCGAGGCTGGCGACTTGGCCTACTGGCCGCCCGGCCACGCGTTGTGCATATTCTTTGGTCCGACGCCTGCGAGCCGTACGAACACCGAGATCCGCGCTGCCAGCGAGGTCACGGTCCTTGGACACATTGAGGAGGATCCTGCTGTGTTCCGTGCAGTGAAAGGCGGCGAGAAGATCAGTCTTGAAAGAGCGTAGCATCCCATTGGCGTCAGGGTGACATGGTGAACACTCGGTCTGTGCTGCTGGTAGCAGTTGTTTTGCTCGCTCTTGTGTCGGGGTGTGTTGAGCAAGATTCCGGCCTGGAAGGTGGAGACGTGAGCATTTCAATTGTGAGCTCTGCATTCCAGCACGATGGCGCCATTCCTCTCAGGTATACGTGCGATGGCGACAACGTATCGCCGCCGTTGTCCTGGGGAGAGGTGCCCGGCAATACGAAGTCACTCGCACTGATATGCGAGGATCCTGATTCGCCTCGCAAGTTTGTCCATTGGCTCCTGTACAACATCCCGCCGGATGTAACTGTACTGCAGGAAGGTATTCCCATGGGCGAACTCGTTGAGGGCCACGCGATGCAGGGCAGGAACGATTTCGGCGACATCGGATACGGTGGACCATGCCCGCCGGAAGGCTCGACTCACCACTACCATTTCACACTTTACGCGCTGGACACGATGCTTGACCTGGATGCGGGCGCCACGAAGCATGAGCTTGAGAACGCTATAGGCGGCCACGTACTCGGTCACGGTCGGCTGACAGGGACATACAGGCGATAGTCGACGGTCCCCGTGCTGCAGCACTACCATGCGTCCATGGCGGCGTGCAGAAAGACGGTGGCACAGAGTTCAATGAGGAATCCGTAGACCGGTCCGAGGATAAAAGGCCACCAGAAGCCCAGCCCCTGGCTCTCTGTGAAAATGGCAAGCACAAGGCCGAAGATGGCGCCTATGAGTGCGCCGTGGATCATCCAGTGGTATCTCAGTGAGCTGATGCCTATTGTGAAGCCCATCACGGTATTGACGAGTACGATCAGGACGCTGTGAGACCAGGCTACTTCAAGCCCCATGCCGCACGACAGGATAGCCCATGAGGCCAGCCCGCAGGCTGTACCGCCTACGGTTGTGGCTCGAACTCGTCGTCCATTGAGCAACGTCTTTCCCCTTTTTTCCGCATTCTCTCCGGTGAAGGTTGTGGCACGATAGTTATAACGTTGGAAGGCGCAAGAGGATTATGGACAGAGGCCGGAGCCCGGCCGGTGTTCAGTTGATCAGGTGAGGCACGATGAGGATGACCTCAATGGCTTCGTACACAGCGGCAATCGCAAGTGTTATTGCGACCAGCACGTACAGCCACAGTGAGCGCGCAAGCCCTTTAGCCCACCCTTGGAGATGGGATGTTGCGCCGACACTGCCTGGTTTGATCAACGCGTGACCGTGCACCCAGGTGGCAAACATGGCCAGTATGTAGCCCTGCCCCTCCAGCAGGAGGGTCACGGCATGAGGGATCATCGCAAGCTGCAATTCCCGGGTTGTCGGGGCAAGCAGAAGGCCCCACAGTGTGGCTCGCACAAGGCCGATGCCCACGCCACCGAACGGGATCAGGAGCGAGGGTACGAACAGGACGACAACTGTGCCTGCGAAGAAGTTGACCGCAAATGTGAGCAGACCTGCTTCAAAGACGTTGCCACCGGTATATGCTTCTGCGACCGACGCAAGTGGTCCCTCAGAGAAGGAGAGGGCGACGCTCTCGATGAGAGCCTGCTGGATGAAGGGATGGAACGCTACGAATACCATGGCGACCGCAACGGTCCCATAGTAGGCGAGGTTGAGTGCAATGTACGTACGTCTGTATTCGCGCATGATGCTGGTTGCATGTCCAAGCACCTGAGAGGCCCGGGACACTGCACCGGCGCTCTCTGAATTCACACTATTCATTTCTTCCATTGTACGCGCTTGTCCCTGCGTCGGCTATGAACTCAAAGTCAGGAGTCATCTGCTATGCGCTGGAGCGCGTCGGGGGGAACCGCGTTGCCGCTGCGTGACGGTACGTGTGTAGAATCGCCTGCCTTGCTGCACCGCTTCACCTCTCCTCTCCACAACGACAGCTATCAATGACCCCCGAGGTCAGGATCTGCTTCCCCGATGGTCTCGGAACCATTGATATCAAGGGCAACGCCACTGACGGCGTGGCCTCCTTGCCGGAGCATGGCTGCTATTGCCCGCTTCTTGGCAGCATGAGGGTAGCCTGCCACCACCCACAGACAAAAGTCCCTGCAAGGCTTTCCTCCTGCGTTCTAACGCTGTCAGCGGGTCTTGTGGCGCGGCCTCGCTGCATTGTGTCAGTGGGCAAGATGCCGGCATTGGCGATGGACTGGAATCTTTTCCCATCTCATCGGGTAGTCTGAATCTCCACTGTCCGGCTATACTGTCATTTCTGTGTCCTTGGCGGACTCATCTTCGCGGGATGTCGGTGTGTCACGATGACATTTGCGTTGATGCATGAGTCTGAAGCTGCTGCACAGACAGGAGCGCCGGATCAGTGATTCTTACCTGGGTGAATGCAGCTCTATTGAGTGCCGCTATTATGGCGGTCGTGAATATCCTCGACAGCCACTTCGTGACCAGACGGTTCCCTTCGCTGCGAGCATTTCTTCTGCCCGTCGGCACGATTCACCTGTTCTATGGAGTGACAGGCGCTCTTCTATTTGGTGTCCCCGCAGGAGTGGATGGTTCCATCGTCGCTGTTGCCGTACTTTCGTCAGCTGTGAGAACAGTCGCTGTCATCATTCTGCTCGACAGTCTCTGCCACCGCGAGGTCTCACGTGTGGTTCCAGTCGTCTACACATATCCCATGTTCGTGGCGTTGATGGCGTTCTTTTTCCTTGGCGAGCGACTTGGGCTGAGCCAGTGGATTGCAGTGGTGGTAGTCGCGAGCGGTGCGGTGTTCATTGCTTCGTTCGGGCAGCAGCCTTCACTTGGCGGCGTCGAACGACCACGTTCACTGCTTCTCTTTCTCGCCTCAGTCCTGTTTGCGGTTGCTGACGTCACCGGCAAGTACTCGCTGTCTCAACTGGGATTCTGGCAGCTCTTCTGGATAGGAGCGCTTGTGATGGGCATGACGTTTGTCGTCGCTGCACTGCGCCGTTCGGTGGTTAGGGCCATCACTTCCATGCACGGATATCGTCGTTCGCTTGGGATGTTGTTGATGAACGAAGTAATTGCACCGGTGGGCATCCTCATCTCATACTGGGCTCTTGAGCGCGGGCCGGTGTCCCTTGTGTCGGCGCTCACCAGCAGCAGACCGCTGTTCGTTCTCGCCTTAGCGTTTATACTCAGCAGGCGTGCCCCCGCGTTTCTGCTGTGGGGTGGAGGGCGCAGGCTCTTCGTGGTGCGCCTGCTCGCCACCGCGATGATCGTCGGCGGTATTGCTGTCATAGAGACGTACTGAGGGCGGCTCCGTTCCCAGACTGTGAGACACTGTCTTGTCGGGCTGTCGCCTTATCAGTGGGATCATGAAGACTATACAAGCTGCCAGGAAGACGGCACTGCCGACGAGATACGGCAGGTCTCCATTGCGTGCTGCCGAGAGTAGAAAGAGGATGGCGCACACCATGAACAGCAGCCATCCCCATATCTGAAAGCGTCGTTCCCTCGGGCTCATAGTTGTCACCATTGTGACCGGCCATTGCCAGTGCCGGAATCGCTCCGGAATTGTAGCACCTCACCGTTGTCTGTACGTAACATCGCCTCGCCGGGCCTGTCGCTCTCTGGGAGTGCCTGTGGTATAGTGCAGCCGAACGTTCATCCCGTGTGGGATGTAGCTCAGCAGGAGGAATCGATGGCTCGGAAACCGTATCTCTGGCTTGTATGGACCCGGTGTGCGCCTGAACTGGATGAAGACTTCAACCGCTGGTATGACGAGACTCACATACCGCTCCTCAACAAGGAAGGACACATAAGTTCGGTGACGCGTTACCGCCTCTCGGCGGAGGTTGCATCGGAGCAGCCGCCGTATCTGGCGGTATATGAGTTCAAGGATCTCGAGACGTTCAGGAGTTGGTTGAAGAGCACCTCCCTTGCAGATGCCAGGAAAGAGATGCAGGAGTCCTGGGGAGGCAAGGACGTCGAAATCAAGTCGAGAGCTTTATACGATCCTCTGTAAGGGGCACGAGTCAGTCTGGAGGACTCCTTTGATGGCTGGCTTTAGTAGGCGGCCGGATTGTGGTTGCATCTGCTTGGGTCGCCGGTGTTGTCTCACCATGCGGCGTTCATGAGCACGGTGAGGGGGTGCTGTACTGCGCCTGCGCTGCTGCTTTGTTCATGATTCCGGCCTGTATCCATACGTTCCTGTACCGCCTCAGCTTCGCGAGTCCGACCTCTGTCAGTCGATACGGTATTCGTCCCGATAGGCTGGGACAGCTACGTTCCATCCTCGCTCTTGCTCAATCCTTCGCGCAAAATCATGCGCTGCCTCCTCTTCACCATGTACCACAAACACGTTGCGTGGCTTGTTCTTTATACCTGAAAGCCATCTTATCAGTTCATTCCGGTCAGCATGTGCCGAGAAGCCGTGTATCTGCTCCACCCTCGCCCGGACCGGCCATTTCTGGCCGAAGATACGTACGATGTTGGCGCCATCAACGATTTGCCGCCCCAGCGTTCCGATCGCTTGGTAACCTACGAACAGAATCGTTGACTCCGGTCGAGAGATATTGTTGACCAGATGATGCTTGATTCTGCCTCCAGTGCACATGCCTGAGCCGGCGATTATCATCGCTCTTCCGTGGAGGTAGTTCAGCGCCTTTGAGTGGTCGACGCTGTCGACGGTGGTCAGGGTGGGGAAATCGAAGGGCGATCCTGCCTCGCTGATCATCTCGAGGGTCTCTTCGTCGAACAGCTGCGTGTGATTGCGGAACACCTCGGTAACAGCTATGGCCATCGGACTGTCAAGAAAGACGAGTATGTGCGGTATCCGGTCGGCCGACAACAGGTCTTTCATGTGATAGAGCAATTCCTGCGCCCGTTCAATAGCGAAGCTGGGGACGATCAGGTTTCCGCCAGCTTCCACCGTCAGCTTGATGACACGTTCAAGTTCGTCGCTGATACCCTCCATGCTCCCATGGATCCGATTCCCGTATGTTGACTCCACCACGACGTAATCTGCCTGGTCGAACACGGTCGGGTCCTTGAGTATCGGTCTGCCCCACCGCCCCACATCCCCTGAGAAGACAATGCGGCGCTTCTGTCCGTCCAGCGACATGTCTACTGCAATCATTGATGAGCCAAGAATATGACCGGCCTCGTAGAATGTTGCCGTGACGCCTGGACTGAGTTGCTGGGCCTGTTTCTGGCGCACCGGTGTGAATTGCGGAAAACATGCTTTTGCATCATCGACGGTGTAAAGTGGGAGCTCTGGGTGTGGGCCTTTTCTCTTTTCACGCTCATGACGTCTGCGCTTATGCTCCGCGTCTGACTCCTGCAGATGTGCCGAATCCAGAAGGGAGATACGCATTATTTCCGATGTTGCAGAGGTGCAGTACACGGGGCCGCGGAAACCCTCTCGCGCCAGACGTGGCAGATAGCCACAGTGGTCGAGGTGGGCGTGGCTGATGAGCACGGCCTCGATGGACTCGGGAGGGACGGGGAATGGCTCCCAGTCTCGCGAGCGCAACTCACGTTCCTGGTGCATGCCACAGTCAACAAGGAATCTGTGTCCGTCGATTTCCAGCAGGAAACGGGAACCAGTCACATTCTGGGCTGCACCGAGGAACTTGAGTTTGACGTTCATTGACCCTCCATAGCCAGCGCTGGTGTTGCGACGCCTGTTGTGACGGCCTCGCAATCCAAAGCTGGTGCTGGTGATTCTACCATCCATGCCACGATGCTCCTAACAATGGCAAGGGGAAGATGCGGCTCCCTGCTATAATACGGTGCTGCTTCACCTGTGTGCGGACCGGGTGTATCCTCAATGTTCTTTCGTGTCACCGTGAAATCCGGGAGAGCGCTGTATGTCTGCTAGTCGACAGGCCTCCTTCTTCTACGGCTATGTCATAGTAGCCGCAACTTTCCTTACTAATGTCATCACCTTCGGTTGTGGCTTCTATGCCTTCAGTCTCTTTGTCAACCCCCTCCAGAAGGAACTGGGTTGGGGCAGAGGTGACCTGATGGCTGGCTTCACCATATTCTTTCTCACCACAGGCTTCATTTCGCCGCAGGCTGGAAAGCTGGTCGACCGCTATGGTGCGCGAGTCGTGATGTCGCTGGGCGCGGCCATTGCTGGTGCTGGCTTCATCGTGCTGTCTTCAGTCACCTCGTTGTGGCAGTACTACCTTGGATACGCGATTGTCGGGCTGGGGATGGCGGGCACTGGCCAGATACCGGGCAGTGCCGTCGTGTCAAACTGGTTTGAGAAGAAGCGCGGTACCGCCGTTGGCGTTATGGCATCAGGTGTGGGTGTTGGCGGACTCGCACTTTCCCCACTTGTGGGCCGTGTGTTACTGCCGCAGCTCGGGTGGAGCCGGGCTTTTCTAGTACTTGGTGCCCTTTGCTGGCTGGTTATTGTCCCTCTTGCTCTGTTTGTGATAAGGACGCGCCCGGAAGAGAAAGGTGCGGTGCCGTATGGCCAGAACCAGGGGTCGTGCCACGATAGTGGAGTCGTGCGTGCCCCGCTCACAGGTGTGTCTCTCAAGAGAGCGCTGCGCACTTCGTCCTTGTGGCTCATTGTTGCGACCTATTTGCTGAGCCATTTTGCGCAGGTTGGTGCAATTCAGAATCAGGTCCCCTTCCTTGAAGATGCGGGTTTCCCAATAGCGATCAGTGCTGGTGCGCTCGGGGCTGTCGGGCTTTGTAGCGCGTTCGGGAAGTTCGGCTTTGGCTGGCTCTGTGACAAGGTGGCCGCGAAATGGGCGCTTGCTCTGGGACTCGTCCTCCAGGTGGTGAGCCTGCTCATTCTTATGAGTGTCGGCCCCGGTTCACCGCCCGTGATGGCATGGCTCTATGCTCTGGCAATGGGTATCGGCATTGGTAGCTGGTTGCCCACGATGTCCATGCTTGTGAGTGGCTATTTTGGTCTGGCTGAGTATGGAGCGATATTCGGCGCAGTCACGATACCGTATGCTGTGGGCAGTGCGGTTGGCCCGTTGGTAGCCGGCAGAATGTACGACCTCTATGGTAACTATGACGCTGTCTTGATTCTGTTCCTCGTTCTGTATCTTGTCTCAATAGGAACCATTCTTGCTACGCGCCGTCCCAAGCTTGACTGAAGCAGTTGTCACGGGGTGACTGGACTCACTTCGCGCTGGCGCATATACTTCGGCAGGGGCTGGGCATATCCATACGCACCTGTAAAGGTACGTGTGCCCGCACCGGTGCATATGCCGGTAGTCTCCTTGCGCCGGTGGCCTGTTGTACTTCGGCGAGGTAGGAAAATGGAAACTGTCGTCGCGAAAGTGATCTCGCAGAAGGGGCACTGCGAGGCAGGGCATCGTGTAGGCGACGAGTTTGTCATAGGCCAGTCGACACCCTGTCGCATGTGCTCATGGGCCTTCTGCGCGATTTTCCCATTCTCACAGGTCCTGCAGTTCGGCGCGTCATTCCCCTGGGAACCGGAGCCCGGCTTGTCCCGGGTGGCGTGCCCGGATCCCGATAACCCCGTGGTGTTCGAGCTGCGCAGGGTAGAGGCACGCGGGACGCCATGAGGCATTTCGCATGCCGGTCGCGCATAACGCCCGGCCAGGATCGCATCGAAGCTGACGGAACGACGAAACGTGTCGTTGCCAGCCTCAAGCGCACCCGTCAGAAGGCGCGGCATAAGGCATTCTGGGCCTGGGTCGGAAAGCGACTGCGTGACTACCTCGTGGCTGGCATCCTCGTGGTCGTGCCTATCGGGGCTACGATCCTGATACTGAAGTGGCTCTTCGAGTGGGTCGACTCGATACTACAGCCGATCATCCGTACGTTTGTAGGCAGGCCCATCTACGGCCTCGGTTTCGGCATTACGGTTCTTGGGATCCTCATCGCCGGTCTCATGGTGACCCAGTTCGGCGGGAAGCGCGTTGTGCAGATTCTGGAATCGCTTCTGGGGCGAGTGCCGGTTGTGCGCCCCATGTACTACGGCATAAAGCAGATTCTGGAGAGCTTCGCGGCGCCACGCGAGACCGGATTCATGCAGGTAGTCCTCGTTGAGTTTCCACGTAAAGGGATACGCACGCTCGGCTTCATCACGAACGAAGAGTTCGATGCGTCCGGACAGAAGCTTCTCAATATCTTCATTCCTACCGCCCCGAACCCGACGTCCGGGTTCCTCGAAATCATGCGCGAGGAGGAAGTCCTGCGCACCGACATACCGGTTGACGATGCGTTGAAGATGATAGTATCTGCGGGGCGTATTTCCCTTAAGAAGGTGAATGCTCGCATATCGAACAACCACGATGACGTGGTAATCGGGCGTGAAGAGGAAGAAGAGGAAATAGCGCAGCGGCACGGCGGCAGCCAACTATAAGTGTGACGTCCGGCTCTGTTCCTGCTGTCCGCCGTTCAAAGGAGGGCGGTTGTGGATCTCAAGAAGTACGAGGTGCCAGTCGAAAAGCTCCGCTGGTACTGCGACCCGGCGCAATTCGAGTTCGACGGCACTGATAGCGTGGCGTCACTGCAGGAGTTCATCGGCTAGGACCGGGCTATCCGTTGGTGGTGTGGATGGCGACAGCGCTTCGTGTGCAGAGCTGTATGCACTATTGTCGAGTCTGTCGGAGTTGCCATTGCGCCAGGATCTCGCAGTGACTGGCTCGATCAACCAGCGCGGGGGAAGTGCAGCCCATTGGAGGCGTCAATCAGAAGATAGAAGGGTTCTTCCGGGTGTGCCGCACCAAAGGGCTCACCGGCACCCAGGGAGTATTGATTCCGCGCCGCAACCTCAACAATCTCATGCTACGTGAAGATGTTATCGAAGCGGTTCGCGAGGGCAAGTTCCATGTGTATGCGGTAGATAGTGTGGACGATGGTATCACTATCATGACTGGTCGTAGTGCGGGCCAGCGTTGCAGGGATGGGTCATTCCCTGAGCGGTCAGTAAATGGAATGGTGGTGAAAAGGCTGAGATCGATGGCGACACGCCTGCGCGAGTATCAGAGGCACGAAAAGGAATCGGCGGAGTCTGTACGAGGCTCCTGACGGTGAGATGGGCAGCCCATGAAGCACGGGCGCGCCTGGTAGAGGCTGCGCTGGGTAGGAGATGGCATGTCGCGGCAAGTCGGCCTTCTTATTCTTGGCATAGCCGCCATCTCGTCCGCCGCTGTACTGGTGAGACTCGCAGATGCTCCTTTTCTCGTCATCGCTGCGTTTCGGCTGATGATCGCCTCTGCACTACTGGCACCTGCCGGCATGGTCTGTTCACGGGACCAGATGACCGCACTTCTGAAGAGTACGCCGCTGCTCGTGATCGCAGCGGGTGCATGCCTGGCGCTGCACTTCGCTCTCTGGATTGCTTCACTGTCATATACAACGGTTGCAAGCTCAGTGGTGCTCGTGACGGCTAACCCGTTGTTCGTTGCTCTCGCTTCCCGCGTGCTCTTTGGTGAGCGCCTCAAACGGTGGACCTTTGTTGGCATCGGAGTGAGCATTGTTGGCGCGGCACTGATTGCTCGGTCGGCCTGTGGCTCCGGTGCGAGTGCTCTCGTGGGAGATGCACTGGCTCTGGCCGCCGCGCTCGCGATGGCTGTCTATCTGCTTATCGGTCGCAGGCTCCGTCCTACTGTTGGTCTTCTACCTTATTCCACGCTGGTCTTCGGTATTGCTGCCCTGCTTCTAGGGACAGGCGTCCTTGGCTTTGGCTTACCGGTCACGGGCTATAGCGGAACGACCTATCTGGCAATGGTGCTACTGGCTCTTGTACCACAGCTGGTAGGTCATATGACACTCAACTGGGCGCTGCGCTTTCTACCCGCGACAATGGTCACAATCGCGATACTTGGGGAACCCGTTGGCGCCACTGCTCTTGCTGCGGTGGTCCTCGGTGAATTGCCTCAGACGCTTGAGGTTGTCGGAGGTGTGCTCATCCTCGGCGGTATAGCTGTTGCGTATCTGCGCGGTGGCCTGTCGTCTTGGGCTGATGTTGCGACATGATCTTGCGGGAACGAAGCTGACTGTATTGCTACGCGACCCTCAACACCGGCGCATATACGTTGAAGGTCATTGTGTCGACCCAGCCGGCTTCGGTATCCACGTCCAGCTCGCCGCCCTCGTCTCGAGTCAGAGCAGATGCGCTGGACAATATAATGTCGCTGGGATCTGTGACAATGTCATCGATGCTGAACACAATCAACACCAGCTCGCCCGCCGCATCAAATCCGTAGGTTGAGGCTATGTCAACCGAGATGATCCCGGTGTCTATCTCACTGGTGAGCGTGCGCGCGCGCGCAAGCACACCTGGGACAACTTCAATTGCCGTCAGCACATCTTCGTCGTAGTCGAGGGTGAACGACACTTCCCCGACGCCTTTGAGGTTCTCTCCCACCACTGGCACCAGAACCTCGCCCTTGCCTATGATGTCCGTTCCGCTATCATCGGCTAGTGCGGCCGAGATAATGACAACGCCAATCACAACTGCGGTCAGGACACCGAGGACCGCGCTGCTCACGGTGATGGCTTTCCTGGCCTCGGGGTTGCGTGCCTCACGGACGAGTGCAAAGAGTCGTTCCGGTACGGAGATGCCTGGAAACTCTGCGGAATGGCCCTTCTGGAAGGGGTTGTACTCCTCTTCGTCTGCGGGCTCTGCCTCGCCATGTGCTCTGAGGTCTGCAGGCGACTCAGCTGAAATGGCGCGCTCAAGTTCGGCACGCCGCGCACTTGCCTCCTCAAGCTTGGAGCGTAACTTGTCCTCTTCACGAGCGTATCTTTCTTCGTTTGGCTTTCCCTGCTCGCGGCGCGCCTGAAAGGCAGCCAGCTTGGTTGATGCGTCAGCTTCTCTGCGGCGCGCCTCGCTCAGCCGGCTGCGCAACGAGTTACGTATGTCCTCCACAGCCCTGTTGACGGCTTTGAGACGTGACCTGTAGTCGGAAATGGTAGAGTCGTAGTGGCCCTGCGTAATTGTGCCTTCATCCAGAAGTTCGTCGAGCCTCTCTATCTGGCGTTGCACGTATCTGCGAATCTTAAGGGTTTCCCTGAGCTGCTTTAGAGGTCTTGCCACTTGTGTATTCCCTCGTGACTTGAATGCTCTATTGTATCCGACTATGCTCCCCGGCACACTTCTGCGCGTGAACGGATGCAGAAAGACTGGCGCTGCAGTTTGTTGTTTCTGCCTGTTTCACGGCAGCTCTCCGCCGCTAGGCAGGTGCTTACAGGCGACGCGTCGGAATGCCTTGCCCGCGTCAAGAAAACGTACGTCAACAAACTCATGTCCTCTCTGGGTGCCTTGTACTGTGCGGGAAAAGTCGGAGGCACGCTGGGGACTGGTGTCTTCGGCCATCTGACTGCTCGAGATGTTGCTGGCAGCTGGCCTCTGCCACTCTCTCTGTTCCTCCCCTGGCCCTGTCTTCGGTCGGGAAGTGCTCAAAATTGCATTGATGGTGGCTGAGCCGGATACGCTGTGGCAGAGTTTGAACGAGGCTCCTTCGCTCTTCTGGGATGGTTGGCTTTTGCACCCACACTGAAGCCACATTATGGTGTCCCATTCTAGGATGTCGACGGCGGTTGCCCGCTGTACCCTTTTCTTTACTCGTTAAGGGACTGGAGTAGTGCAGGAAGTTCCTCGAGAGACGAAATGTGGGTGTACTCGGCGGTGTCCCCGTGAGACAGACTCTGGCGTTCGATCAGCACGGGGGTTATTCCAGCGCGCAGTGCCCCTGCATAGTCGACCCATGGCTCATCGCCTACGTGCACCGCCTCTTCAGGGCGTGCACCTGCACGTTCAAGGGCCTTGTGGAATATGGACTGCTCGGGCTTGCTGGCACCGCCCACTTCCGATGATGTGATAGAGAAGTCGATGATATCACCAAGACCGAGTCTCTCAACCAGCGGCTGAAGTGGGCGGTTCATGTTCGAGATGATGGCAGTCGTGAAGCCTAGCTGTCTCAGTCTCTGCAGCGAAGGTCGTACATCATCAAATACGATGAAACGTGCGCTCTTCGCCATTTCGCGTACTCGCCGGACGACTGTCATCGTTATCTGCTCGTTCAGCGGTTCAAGTCCGGCGCTGCGCATCATGATGTCGTTGTATCTCAGGAACGCCTCGTGGTCGTCGTCCTCTGCCCACTGAATCGGTCGCCCTTCGGGCAGGCGTCCCTCGGCGGCCAGTATCCCTCTGAGTGCGTGTTCAGCATCTATCTCGATGCCGACTTCGCGGAGCGCCTCTACGCACATCGTGTGGCGGTCTGGTTCCATACGTACGAGGGTATTGACCCAGTCTAGAAAAACGGTGGTCTTGCGCATCTGCGGACGCCTCCTCGCGGGGCTACCTTGTCCAACTGTATTGACAGTCGTGTACGACCATGATATTGTTTCCTCAGCTCCGAGTAGCTAAGCTGAGCCGGGTGTCTCGCATATGCGGGAAGTGTGGTGGTGAGGTTACTCGGGGCTTTTTTCATCTGTCGATGAGTTCTCTCCGTTGGCGTGTGGCTCCTTCGCCCTGTTTATGGCACGTCTCGCTGTCACCCTCTGGCGTCGATACCACTGGTCCACCGTCTCGACTGCCTCGTCAATGTCGTCCACGATGAGGAGCAGCCTCAGGTCGCTCTCACTGATGTAGCCCTTGCGAAGGGTACATCCGCGCAGCCATGTCAGGAGGCCATTCCAGTAGGCAGTGCTGTACAGAATGACCGGAAACGGCTTCATCTTGTGCGTCTGTATCAGACAGAGTATCTCAGTGAGTTCGTCAAGCGTTCCTATACCACCGGGCATGATGATGAATGCCGTGGCGTATTTGGCGAGCATTACCTTGCGAACAAAGAAGTGGTTGAACGTCACCGATAGCGTGGTGTACGGGTTTGCGCTCTGTTCCTCTGGCAGGTCGATATTGAGGCCGACAGACCTGACGCCTGCTGCAAGCGCTCCCTTGTTCGCGGCTTCCATGATTCCCGGTCCTCCGCCAGTGATGATCGAGTATCCGAGCTTGCCCAGCCGGCGGCAGAGTTCCTCGGTTGTGTGGTAGAGCGGGTCACCGCTGTGGATGCGGGCAGAACCATAGATGGTAACCGCAGGCTCGACACCGGACAGCCTGTCGAATCCCTCGACCAGCTCTCCGATGATACGAAACATCCGCCAGGACTCTTCCTTGGCGAAATCATTTATCTCGTAGCCTTGCTGACGCCGGTTCTCCTCGTCGCGTCGTAGCTTCATGCGAGTATGTGCTCCATTATCATCATGTGTGCCAGATGGGCTTTGTCCCCCCCGCGGAACTCGAACGTCTTTACACCCTCACCTGCTATCGTCACCGCTAGGACGTCGCTGACGAAGAAACCTTTCGAAATAAAGAATCCCTTGTTGTCTTCGCTCGCAACGGATGAGATACGGCTGTATGGTATGCTGACCATCGCCTTTCTGTTCTTCATGAATTCCTTGTCGTAGTAGATGATTCGCTTGTCGGTGATACCCAGGAAACCGGTGCCGCGTCCCTTGAGGTCGAACACTGCGCGAATACGTTCGTCAGGCAGGCACACAGCCTCTATCTTCTCAAGCTGTTCCCTCTTGTCGACATACATGTCGCCAGCGTATTGAGGCATGGCAACTCCTTTCGTGGTAGCAGGGGCATGCAAATCGTAGAGGCAGCCTGTCTGGGTGTCAACATCCCGGTGCTGTGCGACCACGGCAGTCAGCACTCTGCAACCTTTCGCAACCGGCTGTAGTCAAGTCATCGCGCACTAGCGAGCCCAGTGGCTGATGCCACTCGGGCGGAGACGCCCTGCTGGGTGTTGTCTCTGTAACAGGCAGGGTCGCTGCATTCTCAATCCGCAACCTCTCTTCGACCAAGAGTGATGCATGAACCCGCTACGCATGTCCCTCTCTGTGAGAACGTCTGGCCTGTCGAATGCGAACACTCTCGTGGCCGAAGCAATGTACGTGCAAAGCATGATGTCCACTGTTTCTTCGTGCCTGCAGGGTAGCACACCTCCGCAGACAACTGTGACCACCCTTGAGCGGTTGGGAGCAAGGGCATGACAAAGCGGTTGTACCCCCGGTTTCTGTTACACCTGAGGGTATCCTCAGCAGGTGATGTCGCCAGTGCAGCAACATGTCGGAGTCTCCTTATGATAAGAGCCCCCTGGCGTGTCTGAGTCTGCTGTAGTATGACCTCTGTGTGATACTCACGCTGACATCAGTGGGGCCACAAGGTGGCGACTCTGCACCGCGGGGCTGTCTTTGTTTGAAGATTGGCCGCATCCCCGTCGCGGCCAAAACAGTCAGCCGGTGCATAGCAGCCAGCTGCGAGCCGGGAATACAGCAACCGTGAACAACAGCGGTGGCATTCTCTCAGCGAATGCGGTGGTGAGAAGTCCATCATCGAGTCGGTTGAACATTGCGTTAATGGATAAGGTGCAGGAGATGGTCCTGCACGGTTATTGTATCGATGGGCATCGGTTGCTATACACGGTCACTGACGCTTTCTGTTGTTCGTATTCGACCTTGAGGCACTCGAGGCGTGTGAACGTATCTTCCCATTCGGCAGTCAGTTCTGCGATCTGCTCTTCCAGGCGTTTCTTTCTCTCGATTGTCTGCATCACCAGGTTGGCATCACTGTAGTGGTTTGGGTCAGAGAGCAATAGATTCGCCTCCTCCAGTTCCCGTTCGCATTGAGGAAGCTCTTCCTCAATCTCGTGGAGGCGTTGTTCCAGCGGTGCGCGGAGCCTGTAGAACTGGTTTCTAAGTTCCCCATCACGGCGCTTCCGCTCACGTTCCTCTTCACGGCTTGCGCGCTTTGACGATTTACTGACGGCCTGCTGTTCGGTTGCCCTTCCGTCTTCCGTCCACTTCTCTCTCCACGCCAAAAAACTATCGTAGTCGCCATCATATACGGTGACGTGGCCTCCGCGCACCTCTATTATCTTGGTGGCGATTTCCCTTATGAGCGTGCGATCATGAGTGATGAAGCACAATGTGCCGCTATACGAAGCGAGGGCGTCGCTGAGCATCTCGCGGGAAGGGATGTCAAGGTGATTGGTGGGCTCGTCCATCAGCAGAAGGTTTGCACGCTGGGTAAGCATCTTGGCCAGCGCAAGCCGGCTCTTCTCCCCTCCGGACAGTACATCCACCTTCTTGAACACGTCGTCACCCCTGAACAGAAAGCCGCCAAGGATCGTCCGCAATTGTGTGTCGGTCTGGTCTCGCGCGGCCGTTCGTAATTCGTCAATCACGGTGTTCGATGGTGTCAGCAGCTCAAGCTGGTGCTGGGCATAGTACGCTGTCTGTACGTGAACCCCCAGCTTCCGCTGTCCGCGCTCGAACGGCAGTACGCCTGCCAGCATCTTCAGGAGTGTTGTCTTGCCTGCTCCATTTGGGCCTACCAGCGCGGCGCGGTCGCCACGGCGCAATGTGAGGCTTAGGTCGCGGTATACCACATTGTCACCGTAGGCCTTGTACACATGTGACAGGGTTGCGACTTCTTCGGCAGGGCGGCGTGGTTCGGGGAATGAGAAGTGCATTCTCGCGCTTGTGCGTGGGACGACGACACGCTCCATCTTTTCGAGCCTCTTCACTCTGCTCTGGACTTGGGTTGCCTTCGTGTTCTTCGCACGGAACCGGTTTATGAATCTCATCTCCTGCTGGATCTTCCGGTCCTGGCGCTTTGCCGTTGCCTCGAGTATCTCGACTTCGCGCTTACGGCTCTCTACATAGCTGTCATAGTTGCCTCGGTGGACCATTAAGGCCTGCTGCTCGAGCGCGAACACTCGGTCGACGGTTCGGTTGAGAAAGGCACGGTCGTGTGATGTCACCATGACGGCGCCCTGGTAGGTCTTGAGATACTCCTCAAACCAGAGGCAACTCTCCAGGTCAAGATGGTTGGTCGGCTCGTCGAGAAGGAGCATGTCAGGATTCAAGAGTAGCAGTTTGGCAAGCTCGGCACGCATAAGCCACCCCCCGCTGAATTCCGATACCGGTCGCACGAAGTCAGATTCCTTGAAGCCAAGTCCGCCCAGTACAATACGTGCCTCGTGCTCGAGATCATACCCGCCCATGGCCTCGAACCTGTGCTGTAGATCGCCCAGTTCCTTCATCAGCTGTCTTAGTTCCTCTCCGCTAGCTTCTGCCATCTCTTGCTGCAGCAGTCGCAGACGATGGGCTGCGCCGGTGATGCGGGTCGAGCCCGCAACCACGCTGTCGAGCAGGCGCTGACACGACGAGCCAGCAATATCCTGCTGGAGGAAGCCGATTGTTGTGCCCTTGCGTATGCTCAGAGAGCCCGAGTCTGGTTCGATGTGGCGAGCGAGGATGTTGAACAGCGTTGTTTTCCCGGAGCCATTCGGCCCGATGAGTGCAATGCGGTCGCGTGGCCCTATCGTAAACGTGACATTCTTGAACAGGACCCGGTCTCCGTATGACTTGGATATTGACGTGGCGCTGAGCATGGAATGCTGTTTGAGAGTGTAGCACAGGCACACGTACGCGACGGAACATACGTGTCTGGTCTCGAACACTGTCATATATACTGTTCACCATCGCGTTGGCCTGTGTGTCCATCCAGCCGTGAAGCAGAAGAGGAAAAAGTCTCACCAATCCCGCCGAAGCACCCGGGGCTTCTCGCAATCTGTCATAGTCGGACTGATCGGGGTCGTCGTCGTGCTTGGATTGTACATAATGCTCCATCATCCTTCTCATGCGGTAGGTCGTGCCGATGCTGTTGTCATTGATCAGCTCTTTCCGCATGAGCCAAATGCGGATCTCCGCGCGGAGATCCGTCGCAGTCTCGGTGAGTATGGGTTTGATGTGGTGGAGTACGAAGGAGCCCAGGTGAACGTTGGTCTGTACAGGTCCTTGGGGCTTGAGCAGTGCAGCGTGCTATTCATTCGTTCACATGCTGGTCTGCTCGTGCTCGAAGACGAACAGCCTGAACATCTCACGGCACTATTCACGAATGAACCCTATAGCAGGTTCAAGTATGTGGATGAGCAGTTGCGTGACCGCGTGTTGATAGTTCACCCGTTTGAGGGTGACAGGAAGCTTTCATTTGGTGTCAGTCCGTACTTCATCGCCGAGTCTGTTGAGGGCTATCTTCCATCGACCGTGGTTATTATCGCAGGATGCTCGTGTCTGGATCGTACCGACCTTGCGAAGGCGTTCCTCGGTCGTGGTGCATCCGTAGTGCTCTCATGGAATGGTACAGTGGAGCTTGATTACCTCGATGCCGCCACCGTTCATCTGTTCCGCGCCCTCTTCGATGAGGGTCTTACTGTCCGGGAGGCTGTCGAGAACACTATGTTCGAGTGTGGTCCGTCCCCCGACTACGGAGCAAGGTTGACGTATTTCCCTTTGGCCGCCGGTCGTTACACCGTGGCGGAGCTTATCAACTGATCGTCGTGTTCCTGTCTCCTGCCTATTGACATTTGAATCTGGCTCTCCCTATAGTAGGAAAAGGCATCTGCGTAGAGCAGATGCCATACGCGTCTTGAAAGCACACGCCGGGCGTCTGGCAGGGTCTCCGACAAGTGCGGCCAGTGCGTGATTACCGTCTTCGCCGAGCACTGGTGTCGTAGCTCCTGTCTGGCAGGTCGAGGCCACGGCTGGCTTACGTAATGAAAAGGAGGTGAGTATGCCTAGAGAGCAACTTGCAACCCGGCTTGGTTTTCTGCTGGTGGCGGCTGGGTGTGCTGTCGGTATCGGCAATATCTGGCGTTTCGGCTACATCACCGGTCAGTACGGTGGCGCCGCTTTTGTGATCATCTACCTTATTTTCCTCGCCCTACTCGGCTTCCCTGTCATGGTGATGGAGTTTGCCATCGGGCGCGCTGCACAGAAGAATCTGGCTGGCGCCATGACGGCGCTGCAACCACCTGGCACCAAATGGAGCATTTACGGTCACATTGGCATTCTCGGCAATCTTATCCTGATGATGTTCTACACCACCGTTGCCGGATGGACGCTGGCTTACCTGTACCACTCCGCCGCAGGGCATCTCATGGGGAAGACGCCCGATGAGCTGGGAGCCTTCTTCGGAGGCAGCCTGCTGGGTAACCCGGCTGAGCTTACGCTGTGGGTTTTCCTCGTTGTGCTTATCGGCTATCTCGTGTGCGCGCTTGGCTTGAAGAGCGGTGTTGAACGTGTAGGCAAAGCCATGATGGGTGGCCTGTTCATCATCCTTATCGTGCTTGCTGTCCGGGGTGTCACGCTCCCTGGCGCCGCTGCCGGGCTCGATTTCTATCTCCGTCCTGAGTTCGAGAACCTGACGTGGGGTGGTGTCTACGCCGCGATGTCACAGGCATTCTTCACACTCAGTCTCGGTATCGGTAGCATGGCCATATTTGGCAGCTACATTGGCAAGGAGCGCGCCCTCGCTGGTGAATCGGTCAGGATTATCGGCATCGATACGTTCGTTGCCCTCATGGCTGGTCTCATCATCTTCAGCACTGCGTTCGCGTTCGGCGTCGACCCGGGTTCGGGCCCTGGGCTCGTTTTCATCACTCTGCCCAATATCTTCAATGAGATGATGGGTGGCCAGATCTGGTCGGTGCTCTTTTTCCTCCTGTTGGTACTGGCTGCGATGACAACGGTCGTCGCGGTGTTCGAGAACCTCACGGCCTACGCGATGGACCAGTGGGGCTGGACGCGCAGGAAGGCAGTCATTGTCGAGGGCATAGCTGTGTTTGTCCTCTCGATGCCGTGTGTGCTGGGTTTCAATGTGCTCAGTTCAATCCAGACATTGCCCGGTGTGGAAGGGTCTACTTTCATTGATCTGTGGGACTTCATCGTCAGCTACACGTTGCTGCCTGTGGGTTCCCTCGTGTTCGCACTCTTCTGCTCTCACAAGTTCGGCTGGGGTTGGAAAAACTTCCTTGCCGAGGCCAACACGGGTGAGGGTCTCAAGTTCCCCGCCGGACTTCGCTTCTACTGTGGCGTTGTTCTGCCGCTCATTATCGCCGTGGTGCTTGTCGTTGGTTATCTTCAGCTCTTCGGCGTCATATAGATGTCGCGCTACATAAACAGGGCAGGAGGAAGGCGGACTCGCCTCCCTCCTGCCCTTTCTTGCCGGCGACCTAGATGCGCTTCAAGAGGTCCCGGTACTTCTCCATTCTTGCGATGTTGCCCTCCGACTGCACCATCCATGTCATCCAGCAGAGTTCGATGGCCCGGTAGCCGGTCTCGTGTGCTATGTAGTCGATTGTCTCAATGAGGTCTCCATCGCCTCGTGTGGGCAGCTCGATGCGTGCTTCTCGGAGTAACTGGTCAACTACGCGCCGGACTATCTTGTCCGGCATTGATGTGTCAATACCGCCCATCATCCGGAGGTACTGATACGTGTTGATACCGACGCCGGGGACTGCACCCACGGGATTGTCCTGCCACATCCTTGGATCTGCGCGGATGGCCCACTCACGCAAAGCTGACCGGTCGTCGGCAGCGCCGTCTGCAAGGCGCGCCGCTACACCCTGTGCCACGCTCCAGGAGCGCCGGTTTCTCCAGATGGCGGCGACGTCGTTGTACGAAACCCGGGAGAGTCCGTCAAGCGTGGCTGGCAATTCGCCGTTTTTCATGCGGCTCTCGTACTGCGCCACTGCCGGTACCACCGAAGTGAAATAGTTGAGACCGATGGACATGAATGCTGCATCGACCACCATCAGCGTGACACTGCCCGACCATCGCTCCGTCGCTAGGCAGCGGTCACAATGGTCGCGCAGGCCGTCACATTGCGCCATGCGGCTGTCGACTGCGCGTCTCAGCCTGGCCTTTTCGTCGTTTGTCAGCCCAGCCATGTACATTTCAGCGAATGATACCATCTATGGCCGTGTGCTATGGAACGTTGACCTGCGAGGTTGCTTGCGGAATACTACGCGCTCGAGGAGGTGTCATGCTAGATTTGTTTGAACAAGTGGAACTGAATGGTATGGTGGTGCGGAACCGCTTCGTGCGATCAGCTACCTACGAAGGGATGGCCAACAGTGATGGAACGTGCAGGGATGTTCTCGTCGACCTCACGTCTGAGCTCGCCCGAGGTGAAGTCGGCCTTATTATCAGCAGCCACGCATTCGTGGAGCCGCGCGGACGAGTGCGGCGGGCACAGCTTGGTGTCCATGCAGACGAGATGATCCCGGGTCTGGCCCGGCTGGCTCGGGTTGCTCATGAACATGGAGCGTGTACTCTCCTCCAGATCGCGCATGGGGGATGTACTGCTGCCGAACCCGCTGGTGAGCTTGTCGGCCCATCATCTATGACCCTGCCTGACGGACGCACCTGTGCTGAATTGAGTGAGTCTGACATCAGGGGCATCGTGGCTGCGTTCAGGCGGGCCGCAGAACGGGCTATCGAGGCTGGCTTCGACGGAGTGCAGATACACTCCGCGCATGGCTATTTGCTTAGCCAGTTCCTCTCGCCGTACTTCAATCATCGAACCGACCGGTATGGTGGCAGCCTCGTGAATCGTGCTCGCATCCATAGAGAGGTGTTGAACGCAGTACGAGCCTCGATCGGCGACAGTGTGCCGGTTGCGATCAAACTGAATTCCGATGATTTCCTGGACGGGGGATTCACGCGGCAGGAGATGGTTGAGGTCTCTCGCATGCTCGAAGCGGAGGGCATTGATGCAATCGAGATGAGCGGTGGCACCAGCCTGAGCCCAGTCGACCGCGGGTTCTCCCGCCCCGGTGTCCAGCCGCCCGGTGAGGAGGTGTACTACCTTGACGCGGCGAAGATGTACAAGGACTCGGTGTCCGTTCCACTGATGCTCGTGGGAGGTATACTCAGCTATGAGGTCGCCGCGGGCTTGGTCGAGCAGGGCGTTGCGGACTTCGTCGCGATGAGCAGACCACTCGTATGTGAGCCAGACCTCGTCATGCGCTGGCACCGTGGTGATAGGTCGCGGGCCAGGTGCGTACACTGTAATGAATGCTTTGGTCCGGCCCGTTCGGGTGAGGGCATCTACTGCGTGTATGATGCGCGGTTGAAGGGTCGCAGGCCTTCCTCATAGTCGCGCTCTGTTTGGGAGGGAGTCGCCGACGGTTGGGCTTCCTCCCACGGGTTACAGTTCGTGCTCGATACGGATAGAACGCGTGGAAGAGCTGACATAGAGTGAGCAGGAGTCTGAACAGCGCGGAGGGATGATATGGACCCTGCCAGCGAATACTTTGCGCAGCGGATGGAGTACGAGTCTCAGCAGTGGGCCTACTCCGAGATTGTATGTGAAGCTCATCGGCACGATGGCGCTGAATGCTGGCATGACCTCTGAATAGTCATCCCGGTCTAGGTCGGCTTGCGGGCTTATCATGGTGTATCCCGATGATCATTGGTGCTGGTATGGTTGCTGTCGATGGGAGAGCGGAAAAGAAGTAGACTGACTCCCGGCCCCTCCCATGCTGTAGACTCGTCTCCTTCGGATCTATCATGGCTAGGTTTGGCTGCACGGATACAGTGTGAGCAGGGTGGTGCAGTCTGGTCGTTCACTCTATCGGGACGATGAAGCGGGCAGCCGCAGGTATCACACGAACCGTGGCCGGTGTGTGAGCGACGGCATCCCCGTCCGCCTGTATGGGAACCTGTTCGGCACAGTCAATCGTGATGGAGCGCGCGCTGGCGATATGGCGAATAGTGTGCCTCCTCTTGCGGACGAGAAACACGTCGAGGATAGCTTTTCCAAGCTCGATCGGAGAGCCTTTGCTTACGTAGCAGATCTCCGCGAGGCCATCGTCGATACAGGCATCAGAGGTCCGATAGCGTGGCATCCATATGGCTCCTGCGTTGTCGACAAACAGTTCTGCAGCATTAACGGTGACGGTCTGGCCATCGTATGTCAGCGTGAAGGTCCTGGTGCGGGCCTTTCTCATGCTTCGTATCACTGCAATCACGTAGGCCAGCAGCTTGAAGTATGACTTTTCAGTGGTCCGCAGGTCGGATATGGAGAACGATGACAGCCCGGCTGATGCGTTAAGGAAAAAAAGACGGCCTTTGATGTCGAGCGCGTCAACACTTCGCGTGCGCTCCGAATTCAAGAGCAGTTCGAGTGACTTGCGTACGCCGAGAGGAATGCCTAGCAACTGGGCCAGCATGTTGGTGGTGCCTATGGGGACGATGCCTATACTGCAGTCTTTATCTCTCAGTGACGTTGCGAGGAGTGAGACCGTGCCGTCGCCACCCGCAACAATGAAGGTGCGAAAGCCGTCGTTGTAGGCATGTTCGAGTTGCGTTTGTAGTATGGCCTCGTTTGTCATGTAGTGGATACGGCCGGTTACTCCCTCGGTGGTCAGGAACTCGCCGATGCGCAACTGTACGAGCCAGCGGAAGTAGTTGCCTGCCTTCTTATTGACGACGATGAAGAACCGCCTGGAATGAGGCAGAACCCCACCCAGACCGACCCTGGTGTCCTTTGTCGCGAGAGTCGAGTCCACCATGTGTAAGCGTCTGGAGGTTCGTATGATAGCACCATGCGGCGCGCTCGCTACGGCGCGAGGGGGCGCACCGATGTCACCGAGACAGGAATGCTGGCTCCTACTCGCTCAGAAGTATCTTGAACACAATCTTCCGTATCTGCGATGGCCCACTCAGTTGCAGCTGCGGCATGTGTGCTTCTCCGGGGAACAAGACGACGAACTCGCCTGCCTCGAGCTGAAGACTGGTGTAGACGTCAGGCGTCTCGAAGAACTCAATGTCCTTTGATGCGTCGTATTCTGTCTGTACTTCGAGTCCTTCGGCTTGCCTGTAGCCTATCGCCTCCCGACCCGAGAACACAGCTTGAATGTCCGCATAGCGCCTGTGCGCCTCGAAGCGGCGCTCTTCGGCCAGCTTGGTTATATAATTCTGGACCATGAAGTAGAGTCTGTTGCCTTCGACCTCGTACTTGCCCTCCTCTTTCCGGGCGATATCTCCCTGTTTGAGGAGTTCGAATGCGCGCGCGAAGTCTCTCGAGAGGCATGCATACCGCTCGCCGTTGGTTATCCTGTCGAGAATCATCCTGTTCTCCTCCTCCGGAACCTGACGTGTGCTGATGGGAAACCTGCGCCAAACTATCACGACGACCACCTGTCGTCAACCCGATATCTGGCTGATGTGTGAAATGTTTGCGGACAGTGGCGCGTTCGAGTACCGTCGCTAGAGGAGCCAGCTTGGCTGCAAGGTACTGCATGCAGTGTATGACACTTTTGGGTGTGATGCTGAGCCGCAAGAGCATACTCTGAGGTTGCGCAGTCATGGGAAATCACAGTCGTGTTCGGCGGCTCCTCTCTGAACTGAAGCACAGGAAGAGGGAGACGTGCGGGCAAGGGGTTCAACCAACCATGATGCTTGATGTAAGCTCACCCGACCTGCTGTGAGTACATGCAGTGGCGATATGCGGCAGGTATGCAAGTGGTTCGAACTTCTGGGCATGGCGCTGGCAGGTGAGGCTGTCCGCGGGCAGCATCGGGAAAGGCGTTCTTCGATAGCACCGTGCGCATCTACATGTATCCCGGGCAGTCTCGAGCGCTCACGCACTGACCTCGGCATTCTCACCGGCGCCATCTGCATTGCTGTCGTGTGCCACGGTCTCGGCATGCGCATCTATCAGCAGGCCATGGGCTTGTCAACAAATCATTGTGTCTTGTTTCCCTTTTGACAGGCTCGAGAGCCTACGTGAACCGGTGGGCGTTGTCGCTCTGTGGCACTGTTTTGACGACTGGACTTGCCCAAGATCGAGACACGCGTGGGTGGTTCCCTTGTTGTCGTCACTGGGCTATACTGCACGATCACATGTTGGCATCGTCTAAGCATGGGATGTGCTCTGCTGGCAACTCTGGAGGGATGTGAGACAGTACGACGTTGTGTTCATTCACGGCATGTGGGCTGATTCCGGTTATTGGAACCGCTTCCGTAGAGCCTTTCAACACGTGGGTTTCAGCACTCGTGCCATAACTCTCCCGTTTCACGACAAGCCTCAGGATTTTGACGGGTTGCGTAGGGTGGGGATGGCCGACTATGTGGCCAAGGCGGGTTCTGAGATTGGGCCAGACCCAGTTGTCCTCGTCGGACACAGCATGGGCGGACTTGTTGCCCAGAAGCTCGCGGAGCAGGGCAAGGCGTGCGCGCTCGTTCTGCTCGCGCCGGTTGCCCCCTCGGGTATCTGCCTGCTCACCGGTTCTGCGGTGGTCTGTATCTCCAGGAATCTCCTTGACATCGTGTTCTCGCGGCCGTTTGTGATACCAGCCCGCAATGCTCGCTACGGCCTGATCAATACACTCTCGCGCCGGGAACAGGATGTCATTCAGAACTCTTTTCTCTACGAATCGGGCAAGGCCCTGCGCGACATCGTGACCGGTTTGATTGCTGTGGACGAGCGGAAGGTCCACTGCCCGGTGATGGTCGGTGTCGGCAGTCGGGACAGGGCTACGCCTCGGAGCGTCGTCCGTAGGGTGGCACGTAAGTACGGTGCTGACTACCATGAATATCCGGGCAGGTGTCATTTCCTTGGCGCTGACCCGGAGGTTATACGTGATGTCATCGACTGGTGCAGCGGGGTGGTTATGTGAGGGCTTATGCTGGCGTCGCAGTGCTTCGGGAACGTGTGCGTCGTGTACTGCCGCCTGTTGTAGTTCTGTTTGTTCTGGCGCATTTCTCTCACCACCTGCTGACTGCTCTGCCCATCCCTCTTCTGCCGTTCATACGGAATGAGTTCTGTCTGGATTACACAAGGGCGGCTCTCGTGGTCTCTGCCTTTTCGGTGCCCTACGGCATATCGCAGCTTCCTTCCGGCTGGTTGAGTGACCGGTTCGGGCCAAGGCGTCTCCTTCTGGTGGGCATCAGTGGTGTGGCGCTCGCAGGTCTGCTGGTGGGAATCTCAACGCAGTACGCTCTGCTGCTTGCGGGGCTCGCACTGATGGGTGCCTTGGGTGGTGGCTATCATCCATCAGCACCCTTGCTCATATCCTCTGTTGTCGAACCGTCACGGCGGGGCAGCGCCCTTGGCTTCCATATGATAGGTGGCAGTGCAAGCTACTTCCTGGCTCCACTGGTCGCTGCTGGCCTGGCTGCGAGCTTCGGGTGGCGCGCCCCCTTTGTCGGCCTTGCGATTCCCGCGTTCATCTTGGGTATTGTCTTCTATGTACTGCTTGGCCGGCGGCAGAAGGCCGCTTCCGTCGGCCAGAGTCCCTCGGCGCCGACACATGCGGATGACCATGAGGTAAACTGGGTACGACTTGCTGCATTCATCGCCCTGAGCGGGTTTCTGGCCGCCGCTCTGCAGGCGGTCCTGGCATTCATTCCTCTCTATCTGGTCGACGTGTTTGGCTATTCCGAGCCAAGTGCCGCTGCAGTGATTGCACTCTTCTATTCGGCGGGGCTGTGGGCCGCTGTCGTGGGTGGCTATGTCTCAGACAGGATTGGCAACGTACCCGTAGTGGCGGTGTTGGCGTTACTGACTGGCCCGTCGATGGTCCTAATTGGGTTGAATTCTTCACAGGCGCTTCTCATGGGCCTTGTACTATTTCTGGGGGTGGCGTTGTATGCCAGGGCTCCGGCGTCGGAGGCGTTTGTGTTGTCGGAGAGTCCTACCAATCATCGCTCCACCGTGCTCGGTGTGTACTACTTCGGTGCCATGGAGGGAAATGGTGTGCTGGCGCCTATTGTGGGCTATCTTGTCGACCGGTGGGGCTTCACCGTGGCATTTGAGATCGCTGGTCTGGGCATGATGGCCGTCGCGCTAGTCTGTACGCTCGTTGTCGTCCGAACTACTCGAAGGAGCCGAGCGTCTCATGCCCGGCGTTGACTACGTGATGGTCACGTGGCTTCCCTTGTCTCTACAGGCGCCTTTTCTCACCTCGCTGTAACGGAAGGCGTGAGTCATTCATCCACGACTTGGCGGGTCTGTGCGGTCCGATCGCACACGCATGCCTCGGGAGCCACGGTTGGCACGGAGGCGCCCGGAAATGGACAATGTTACTATCCACCTTATCATAGGCTGCTTCAGCGCGTGGAGCAATGGCTGTGTCAAAGCGACTCTGGTGTGAGGTGTGCGCGTGGCGTGTTTCGTCGCCAGATGAAAGCAGAGCCTGAATGTGGTGTCCGCCTCAGCCGGGTTCTAGTTGGAGCGAGCCATTCTGGTGGCACTCTCCATGGATAGCGGCTGTCGGAAGTGGCGCAGTGTGCTCGAGACCATGAGTGCTGTTGACTGCACCGTGACGTGAGCGTGGACCTGCTGCATGTTGTACATTGCTGCTTGCTCGACTCCGTCGCGTGGGTGCTTGTATCCCTCTCCAGTCCCATGTCGCTTGCCTTGTCTCGTCTCGATGAATGATAGACCCGTCCAGCACACACATTTCAAACGGGCATGAATCTCCCGACGATTCTTTTTGGGGTTTGAGTCACTCAGGAACTGCTCTGCGTGGGCACGTCCTTGTGTGATACCTGCAGTGCACTGAAGGTCGGTTCGTTCATTGGGGGTGGGCATCGTTGGGAGTCGTCATGCGTGCGGAATAAGTGCTTGGTATGACGAGGGATGCCTATTGCAGGTGCTGCCTGGCTCTGCGCGGGGGAAGCGGCGCAGCTCTGTTGGCTCATGCGGCTGTACGGCGGCGCCGTAGTGGTGAGAAACGAAGGGATACAAGGTTATCTGATGATGGGGGATCAGTTCTCAGGATATCTACAGGGTGGCGCTCGCCATCAAAACCGCTATGCCGATGTGTGTGGCGCCACAGGCTACCACTTGACTTCGTACGAGCCGAGGATGAATTCCAGGTCCTCGTGGACTGCACTGATCACATCTTCGGAGATAAGGTCTTCTTCCAGCGTGAGGGCCATACGCACGTTTGCGTCTGCTGAGCCCAGGATGTGCATTGTTCCGGCTTGTCGGTTCTGGTTATCCATCACAGGAGCAGTAACGCGGGACTGCGTGGCGCCGCTGCCGATGGAATAGGTCTGCATCCTCTCTTCGTGGGTAGACAGTCCATGCCTCGCCAGAATGTCGCGCATCTCGTCGTAAAGCATGTCCGGATTGAGCTTGCGATATGTCTTCTTCACCTGAGTTGACATCTGCCCACCTCGAACTCGATTATAACACTGCAGCGGCCTCACTCCGCTGTGCATGCTGCTATAATCAAACAGCATGAAAGACGAGTTGATGGAGATCATCGTCTGCCCCGTATGTAAGGGCACTCTGGAGCTCACCGTTATCGAAAGAGATGAGCGCGAGATAGTCACGGGCACGCTGTACTGCCGGAAGTGCGATTTCGCCTACCCGATTACGGACACGATCCCTAATCTCCTGCCGCCGGACATGCAGGACTAGGGAGAGTAACTCACGCCTGATGTGGGTGACTCCCATACCTCGATGGCTTCAAGGTGTGTGGTGCTTCCTTCGAAGACCGGCTTCAGTCGTTCGAACAGCCATGATGCGATATTCTCGCTTGAAGGTGGACGAGCGGTGAACATCGGTAATTCGTTGAGACACGTGTGATCCAGCAGGCTCAATTCATGCCTCAGGTGACGCTTCATCTCTGAGAAATCGTATGCTATGCCATCGCTGCCTATGGTCTGTACTCTGATTCTCAGTATCACTTTGAAGCGGTGACCATGCATGCGCTCACACTTTCCCTGATATTCCGGGAGATAGTGGGCCGCGTCGAAGTGCTCTTCAACAAACAACCTGAACATCAGTCCCTCCATCGTACGGGCGCACCCAGTGGCTGTCGCGGCAGCGTTGCAACAGCTCGCCGACAGTATCACCGGTCACGGGGTGCGACAGATCTGGGGCAATCTCAGCAAGCGGAATGAGGACAAATGCCCGCTCTGCCAGCCTCGGGTGTGGGATGGTGAGAGATGGCTCATTGACGACTAGATTGTCATACAGGAGGATATCGATATCAATCAGCCTGGGTCCGTTCCGGTTCGATGGGTGACGCCCCAGTCGCAGTTCGATCGTGCGGGTTGCGTCGAGTAGTTCGGCAGGGCTGAGCGCTGTCTGTAATCGGCATGTGAGGTTCAGGAATGCTGGCTGTGCTGCCAAGCCCACGGGTTCGGTTTCGTAGATGTGCGAGACAGTCTCGATGGTGCCGTATCTCTTAAGCGCCTTGAGCGCCTCTACGAGGTTGGCGTGCCTGTCGCCAAGGTTTGCACCGAGGCCGAGATAGACGTATGCCACGGTCAGGCGTTCCCTCGCATGACAGCGTCCGCAACCATGCACACCCGCTTCATCGCTTTCACGTCGTGCACCCGGACCACGTTGGCGCCGCTGGCGATGGAAAGCGCTACCGTCGCTGCAGTGGCTTCAAGTCGCTCGGATGGCGGTAAGTTGAGTATGTATCCGAGAACCGACTTCCGGGACGAACCAAGGAGGAGAGGAAACTGCAGTTCTCTGAGCTCGCTCAGCCGCCGGAGGATCTCGATGTTCTGGGGCTGGGTCTTGCCGAATCCGAGTCCGGGATCGATGATCAGTCGGGAAGGGTCGACGCCATGTCGTGTGGCCAGTGAGGTAGCTCGCTCAAGGTCACCCGCTACTGTGGCTATGATGTCCTCGAAAACGACGTCGTGGTGTGGTGATTCGTCACGCTGATTACTCATCAGCACCATCGCACAGTCATTCTGCGCCGCAAGGTCGGCAAGTCGCACGTCATACTTCAGTCCCCAGATGTCGTTTACGATTGCGACACCGGCGTCGACCGCCGCTGATGCGACGTCGTATTTGTACGTATCGACGCTAAGCGGCACGTCTGTCTCCTGTTTCAGTGCCTTGATGACAGGAACGACCCGCTGCATTTCCGTGGCTGTATCAAGAGGCTCGGAACCGGGGCGGGTCGATTCTCCACCGATGTCAAGGATGTCGGCGCCATCGGCGATGAGTTGCAATCCGTGTTCGATGGCGCGGCGGCTGTCGGATATGCCGTCACCGGAGAACGAATCGGGCGAGACGTTGAGAATACCCATGATGTACGTACGCGTATGCCACTCGAACGTAACGCCTCGTATGGTTGTAACGGCCGGTTTCATCGTAGCGGTACCCGAAAGGGCCACATTGATTATAGCAAGCCAGTCGAAGTAAAATAGAACATCTTTCGTCTCCGGTATAGGCTGGTCGTGGGCCTGCGAGGCCGGATGTTTGTGGCGTATCCCCACCGATGAATGTTGGTCTTGACCCTGCTATGGGGCGCGGAAAGACTCTGGCAGAAAAGATACTCAGCGACGGGTCTGGATCCGACGCTGTCGCTGGCGGCATAGTCATCTGCCGCGTGGACCTTGCCTTCGTTCAGGATACGACCGGTCCGCTGACGCTGAGGCTGTTCAGAGAAGCAGGCTTTCAACAGGTTGCCAATCCAGAGAAGACAGTTCTCTTCATGGATCACGCTGCACCGAGCCCCCAGCGGCAGCTTTCGACGGATCATGTCTTCATGCGGGAGTTTGGGCGGGGATGTGGCTGCATAGTGAATGATGTTGGTGAAGGGGTATGCCATCAGCTTGTTGCAGAGAGATACGCCAAGCCAGGTGATGTAGTCGTTGGTTCTGACTCGCACACAGTCACAGCTGGAGCGCTTGGGGCATTTGCCACGGGGATGGGTTCCAGCGACGTTGCCGTTGTCATGGCACTCGGTAAGACATGGTTCCGGGTCCCTGAGACCATTCGTGTCTGGCTGACTGGTGAACTCTCTGCGTACGTGTGCTCCAAGGATCTCATATTGCACCTGATAGGGCAGATTGGTGCGGATGGTGCTACTTATATGGCACTGGAGTTTTCCGGTCCGGGTGTAACGTCCCTCTCGGTCGCCGACCGGCTGGTTGTGTCCAACATGGCGGTAGAGTCCGGAGCAAAGGTCGGGCTGTTTCCCAGCGATGAAGTAACGCGAGCATACCTGGAGCAGCAGGGCAGGGGTGTCGACTTCAAGGCGCTCCAGGGTGATGCCGATGCCAGATATGACCGTACGCTTGAAATTGCTCTGGATACACTCGTGCCGGTTGTCGCCTGCCCGCACACCGTAGACAACGTCCGTCCTGTGTCTGAGCTGTCGGGGACGCCTGTTGACCAGGTGTTTCTCGGGACATGCACCAATGGACGAATAGAAGACCTCGCGCTTGTGGCTGGCATGATCGGGAGCAGAAAGAAGGCTGCCGGTACACGGTTGCTGGTAGCTCCGGCTTCGCGTCGAGTGCTGCTGCAGGCCATCGAGAGGGGATACATCACGACACTGGTTGAAGCAGGGGCGGTCATATTGCCACCCGGCTGCGCGGCATGCCTTGGGCTGCATCAGGGAATTCTGGGAGACGGTGAAGTCTGCCTCTCGACGGCAAACCGGAACTTCAAGGGTCGCATGGGCAACCCTGAAGCATTCGTGTACCTGGCAAGTCCTGCTACTGCCGCGGCGACAGCGCTCACAGGGCGCATCACAGACCCGAGGGAGTTGTCGTAAATATGGCCGATAGAGTGTTAAGGGGCAGGGCCATTATTGCTGGTGACGATGTGTCTACAGATGACATAATACCAGGACGTTTTGCTCACCTCCGAAGTAATTTGCCGGCGCTCGCCTCGCACGCATTCGAGGACAGATTACCCGGTTTCCACGAGCGCGTGCGCCAGGGGGATATCCTTATAGGAGGACGGAATTTTGGCCTCGGCTCGAGCCGTGAGCATGCACCGGTGGTCATCCGCATGGCAGGCATCTCAGCGATAGTAGCATCATCTGTCGCACGTATCTTCTATAGAAACGCGATAAATCAGGGGCTTGCTGTGGTGATGTGCGATACAAGGGGCATCAACGACGGTGATGACATTGAGATCCTGCTTGAGGAAGGCACGGTCATTGATCACACCACCGGTGTGCGTATGAGTTGCGGGCGGATTCCACCATTGATGGCGAGAATCTTGGATGCGGGTGGACTGGTACCGTACATCCGCACGCACGGTTCACTCGATGCCTGAGCTGGGTGTAGTGAGAATCTCCACGTGGGAGGAATAGATGAAGCACAGGGTGACGTTTATTCCTGGAGACGGTGTCGGTCCAGAAGTTACTGGCGCGACCAGGCGTGTCCTTGAGGCGACGGGTGTGGAGTTCGATTGGGATGACGTCGTCATCGGAGCCGCTGCTCAGGAAGCTACCGGTAATCCGCTTCCGCCTGAGGCACTCGAGTCGATACGCCGGAATGGCATTGCTATCAAGGGGCCAGTGACGACGCCTATTGCCAGTGGATTCCGCAGCGTCAACGTGGCACTCAGACGGGAACTCGATCTGTATGCTTGCTTGCGTCCGTGTAGAAGCTACGAGGGTGTACTTGCTCCTTACGATGATGTCGACATCGCTGTTGTGCGTGAGAACACCGAGGGCCTCTATGCCGGTATCGAGTTCGATTCCGACAAGGAGGATACGGCGCGTCTTGCATCGCTTGTGCGGGAAACATCGGGCAGATCCATTCCTCCCGGGTCGGCAGTGAGCCTCAGAGTGATCTCCCCTGGAGGCAGTAGACGTGTTGTGAAATTCGCCTTCGATTATGCACGGGCCAACAACAGGAAGAAGGTTACCGTGGTCCACAAGTCGAATATTCTCAAATACTCGGATGGTGTCTTTCTGCGTGCAGCACAGGAGGTGGCCCGTCAGTATTCTGATATTCGGTTCGATGATATCTTGCTGGATGCGTGCTGTATGCAGCTTGTCAGGCGACCGCAACAGTTCGACGTGCTGGTATGTCCGAACTTCTATGGTGACCTGCTGTCCGACCTGTGTGCCGGGCTCGTTGGAGGTCTCGGCCTTGCGCCCGGCGCGAACATAGGAGAAGGCATCGCCGTGTTCGAGCCTACACATGGCAGCGCGCCCAAGTACGCCGGACTCAATAAGGTGAACCCGATAGCCACAATGCTGTCGGGAGTGTTGATGCTGCGATATCTCGAAGAGAAGGATGCGGCGGATCGACTCGAGAATGCCATCGCAGCTGTCATAGCCGAAGGCCAGAATGTTACCTACGATATGAAGGCTGACAGAGATAACCTGTCCGCAGCGACGACAAGCCAAGTCGCCGATGCGGTCATCGCCCGGCTATGACAGTAGTTTCTGCCGCGCCAGGTAGAAAAGGAGCACTGCGACAGTCTTGGCGTCGCATATCTGCTCCGAGTAGATCAGTTCGGGGATTTCGCTCAACGGCACCTTCACCACCTCGATCTCGTCTGTATCCTCGGCGACCAGCCTGCTGGGCCTGAGATCACGTGCAACGTATGTATAGAGATATTCAGTGCCGTATCCGGGCGCGGAATAGAAACCTCCGAGCTTCTCCACGCGCCTGGGAAAGTAGCCAATCTCTTCCTGCAGTTCCCGTCGGACCGAGTCGATGGTATCCTCTCCAGCTTCAACCCCTCCGGCCGGTACCTCGAGCAGGGTGCGTCCGACTGCGTAGCGGTATTGTTTCACTAGCAGGACGTTGTTCTCGTTGTCCAACGCAACCACGGCAATGCAGTCGCTATGTTCGACTACCTCGCGTGTCGTTGTAGCACCGCTTGCCTTCCTCACCTTGTCGACGCGAAGTGATATGGCCCTCCCGCTGTAGATCTTCGAACTTGACAGCCGCTGCTCCACACTATTCTCCTTGTGGTTTCGGTGGCACCGGGCCCACCGTACGTATAAGCGCGACCTCGTCACAATCTGGAAACTTGGGACAGTAGTAACACTCTGCCCACACCTTGTGTGGTAGTTGTGACCTGTCTATGAGACTGAACCCCCGTGCCTTGAAAAAGTCGGGTCGACGTGTAAGGCAGAATACGCGGGGAAGGCCGAGGTTTATAGCATCCTCAAGGCAGGCGTTTACGAGCATGGTGCCAAGTCCCTTGCCCTGTCGCTCCTGTTGTACAGCCAACGACCGTATCTCGGCCAGGTCACCCCAGTTCACATGCAGGGCGACGCAGCCAATGACGGAATCGCCGTCTCGAACTACCAAGTAGTCTCTCAGATTCTCATATATCTGACTCAATGCCCGCGGGAGCATATCACCACGCTTGGCGAAGTCATTGATAAGCTTGTGCATGGCAGGTGCATCTTCTATGCGTGCCTTGGTGATTATCACGTCGGGTTGCCTCCAAGTTTCTTGCGTATTGAATCGTAGAAGTATGTTCGTGGCTGCAACCTCAGGAAGAGGGCCTTTAGGTGACTGCTGGTGACTTTCACCGTCTCGCACGAGTGCACGGGCCTGTCGACCTGTCCATCGAGGCTCAGCACAATGCCATCCCTCGCCTCGAGCGCCAGTTCCACCTCTGTCTGTCCGGCCACTACCAGTGCACGGTCGAGGCCAAGGTGACTCGATATCGGCTGAATGACTAGATCAGTGGACTCGGGCATGAGAATAGGCCCCCCCGCTGCCAGGGAATAGCCGGTACTTCCAGTGGCGGTAGCTACAATGACGCCGTCGGCGCGATAAGTGGTCACGGACTGGCCGTTCAAGTGCAGGGTAATGTTCGCCAGGCGCACCGCCGTGCAGCGGATGACCGCGTCGTTTAGTGCGAGAAACTCCTCCCCCCCCAGTCTGGCCGATAGCATCGTTCGTTCTTCGGTCCAACCCTCACCGTTCAGGACCCGTGCGATGGTCCTTTCAACGGCGCTCTCCTCACTCTCGGTTATGAAACCGAGTTTACCGAGGTTCAGGCCAAGTACGGGCACACTACACGGGGCGGAGACGCGCGCAGCGTGCAGTATTGTGCCATCTCCGCCAATGCTCACCAGCAGGTCTGTGCCTGCGATCATGTGTGAAGACTCTGCCTCATCCCATGCAGAGCACAGCCACGTCTGCAGTCCTGCGGCCTCCGCTATGTGCCGGACGTATGTGGCAAGGTGGTGCGCCCTCTCCACGTGGGGGCGGTAGAGGATGCCAAGGCGGTTCATGAGACAGGCAAGTGTAGCATCGGCCCTGTACGTGGTCAAAGGCCGGCAGCTTTTGAGGCTTGATCTCTACCCGACTAGCGCAGTAGCTGTGGTGCGAACAGAAGTAGCACTCCCAGCACAAGGAGTATGACTCCACCCACGGGCTTGCTGAATCTCGCATAGCGCTGGCCGAGCGATGTGTTGACTGCAAACGCAGCGGCACCGAAGATGATGAGGTCATCCAGCATGAAGAATGATACGTAGAGGAGAATGTAGAGATAGTATATGGCGGGGGGAAGAGCCGCGAGTGCCAGAACCTGTGTGAAAATGGCCGGCAATGCAGCAGAACACACGAATTCGATCGAGTTCACCACGAATGCGAGCGCGATGATAGCGAAAACCGTGGCAATGCTCAGCGGCGACGCTACGACGTCGTGAATGCGTGACATCGTGCTCTGGCGCGACTCGGCATCTACGACCTCACAGACGATCTGCCCACCAGACTTGATGTAGTCGTATAGATTGAAGATGCCGGCACCGAGTGCCACCGCACCAATGATGACAGTGACGGGTCTCGAGTATCCGATCAGCAGAAAGGCGTTGAGCCATGCGGTCATGAACAGGTAGTAGAGGATGCCTGAGGCAAGCACGAATGAGCCGACGAGCAGCCAGGCTTTTCGACGGTCCTGAAGCACAAACAGGATAGATATCAGGTAGGCCAGCACCCACATGGCGCAGGGGTTGAATCCGTCAACAAGACCAAGGATGACTGCAAGCACGGGCAGAGAGTAGTCGGAGATGTGAATCGTACCGAAAACAGGGACATCTATCTGCTCCGACACGTTCTCCTCGGTCGTCTGCTCGGTACCTCCGCAGTCGCCCGCAAGACATTTCACAATTGCCTGCTCGATTGCAGTGCCGGTCTGCTCGTAGGAAACCCAGCCCACGAACGCCCGCTTGCCCACGATGGTCAGGGGAAAGTCAAGATCTTCCTCACTGATGTTGGTGCCCTCAATCAGCTTGAGGAGTACCTGGTACTGAGCGGGATCAGCGCCATCGTGGTAGACGAAGTACACATCCGGATACTTCGCCGCCATGTCCTCGTTGAACGGTTCCTGGTCCCGGCAGTGGGGACAGCCGGAGTGGTAGAAGAAGTGGACCTCGACTGTGCCCTCTGTCTCTGGGGGAGAGGTGGGCTCCGCGGTTCCATTGCCGAGCGGCGAACCGACGATAAGAACGACTACTGCTAATGCTGCGAGCACAATGCTCACGTACCGTTTGAACGGTTCATTCCAGATGCCGCGTAGATAATTGATAAGAGCATTCATGAGTTACAGGAGGATACGCACCCATGCTGTGGGCGAAGGGCGGGCACAGCATGGGTCTCCAACTACTGCTGCCATCCTGGTTCTACGTGCTTGTTGACAGCTGCCAACAAGACAAAAAGCTGCAGTTTGACACTGCTCTCAGTCGAGTCTAGTATATGCGAGACCGCGTTTACGAAGCCTACCAGAAGGGCGGTAGTTACGTCAAAACGCTGTCACGGCATGCATAAGGAGGGCAGGAGGAACGCATCGTTTCTTGTCCGCTGGGCGCAAAAGGCCTCATCGGTATGGCTTTTCCATTCGTTGTAATATGCAGGCAGGGGACGGTTCGCCCTCCCTGGTGGCTGGCTTGCCTGTTGAGAATGAAGGGGTTGCAGTGCTGACCGTCCCGTATAGGGTACTCATCCATGGATGATGTCTATTATGGTGTGCTGCGTGTGTGGCACCTTCTGACATCCAACAAGAAGGTGTTTGTTGCAGTTCTTGGGGTTGTGGTGGTCGTGGCTGCGGTCACAACCGTGGTAGCTGCACCAACGCAGGAGACTGGTGAACTTGTTGCTGAACAAGTCTCGTCTCTTCCTGCCGTGCCTGACGCCGATGCGCAGATGGTCAACGGCTACGAAAAGCTGACTGTTGGTGATGTGTCCAGTCCTGGAGTATTGCCGTCGTCTCCTTTCTATCCTCTCAAAGTTGTCGCTCGTGAACTGACGCTCGCGTTTACGTTTGATCCGGTCAGCAAGGCTGAGCGCTATCTGCGCTATGCCAATGAGGACCTTCTTGCGGTGCATGAGATGTATGACACCAACGAGGTTCTGGCTGCCAGACAGTGCGTTTCTTACGAAGACAACTTTTGGAACAGCATACTGTGGGTGGCAAAGGCTGGACGCGAAGGGCATGATGTTGGCGGGGCTCTTGCCAGTCTACGCATGTCTCACGACAGTCATAGACTGGTGTTGGCGGATGTGCTTACTGTTGTCGATGACGTGAATGGCGTGGCGGTGGTGATGGGTGCTGGTGGGGGTGGTCTGCGGGATGCGGTTATTGAAGCTGCCGCCGCGACGAGCGCTGAGCTGGAATTCGCCATTCTGGTGCTTCAGGGCGAACAGGAGGCGAACAGGTTTCATGCACAACTGCAGAGCGACTTTTCTGTGGCCAACAGGGTCGTCTGGCTCGAGGTCGAAAACCGACTGGGTTTGCCTGCGGAGCAGGCAATTGCCTTGAGTGCGGCCATCGGTGATGAAGGGACCGGCGCGATTGCAGGTATGCCGATTATCACGAGCATGCATGTGGACAACTTCCGTGTTGAACCGGGGCAGTCCTGCACCATCACATGTAATGCAACTGACTTCGAAAATGATCCACTCACGTATCAGTGGCTTGCGACAAAAGGTGAGGTGCAGGGTGAGGGGCCTGTCGTTACGTGGACCGCTCCAGACGACGTGGGTGAATATCGCATCAGTGTCGTTGTCTCAGATGCCGCAGGCAATCAGTCCAGTAAGGCAGTAACTGTGGTTGTTGGTGACCCTCAGGAACAGTCGGAGGGTGGCAGCGGTGGGCCATTCTCCATTGAGGAGATGGAAGTCGTTCCCATGGGGCACAACCTTCTCAAGCCTCCCACCTTCGGCACCACGCAGTGGACCATATTCAAAGGTCGGGAGGTTGAAATCACCTGCGTCATTGATGGTGACGCCAGCGGCCTTGAGTATGAATGGACGTGTGATGTTGGCAGTCTCCATGGTGATGGTAGCACGGTGGTATGGGAGGCCCCCGATCATGCCTGTTATGCGCAGGTGGCGGTGGTGGTGAGTGGTGGCAATGGTGACAGTGAAGAAGAGACACTGACGTTCCGTGTCAGTACATGTGGCACGTGTTTCTAGTACCGGCAGGTACCATATTTCTGCATCGACGACGATGACTTTGCTCACCGGTCAGCGTGAGCAACTAGTAGGGAGTCCTGTGCTGCGTTCTGTATCTGTGTGGGTAACTATCGCTGCTGTTCTGTCACCTGTTGTTGTGGTGACGGGATGTACGGCTGTCGCGGCATCGCATCCTCCAGAAATCGTCAGTCTCACCGCGAAGCAGGATCTTGTCGCGCCGAAGGACAGCTGTCTCATCGAGTGTATTGCGAAAGACGAGGATGGCGATGAACTGACGTACACCTGGACGGCTGGCAGCGGTACCGTCAACGGCTATGCTGGTACGGTAGCGTGGACGGCGCCTGAAAACGAGGGTCTCTACAAGATATCAGTCGAAGTCAGCGATGGCTCTGGACTGCCTCCAGCCTCGGCGACTGTCACGATACGTGTCAAGAACAACCACTATCCGGTCATTGACGGAATTGGTGCGGATGCTGACTGGGTACGGCCCGGTGAGTCGTGTGTTATCAGGTGTGTGGCGGACGATGTGGACGGTGATCCCCTCCAGTATAGATGGGAGGCGGATTGTGGGTCGATAGAGTCGTCGACCTCGACGGCAACGTGGACGGCGCCGGAGTTCGAGGGTACGTGCACCATACGCGTCTATGTGAGTGATGGCTATGGTGGAGAGAGACATGCCTCGACACAGGTTCGGGTGGCCAAGAATGAGCCCCTGGTTGTGACCGACATGGTTGTTACTGCGTTGGGTGACCCGAGATTTCTGCGAAACTATGACGAGAGATTCAAGATCTACAAAGGCGAAACGTGCACCATATGCTGCGTGGTCAATGAACCTGAGCGCATTACTTCCTACGAGTGGACTGATGATGGAGCCGCGGTAACAGTCTTTCCAACCGGGTCTGAGCGGTTTGTCTTTGAAGCGCCCAACGTGATCAGGTGGACAGCTCCTCAGGAACGAGGCGAGTATGTCATCACTGTAGTGGCCAGAGACGATGACGGACACTTTGCTGAGAAGAGCGTAACGTTGAAGGTTGAGACGTGCACGTGTGCTTTCCCATCTGAGGAGCGGCACGCTGAGGAATAGGCTCGGAACGATCACGCATCGGCATAGCCCGTCTGCGACTGCCAGAAGAAAGAGCGGCGACCACTGGTCGCCGCTCTGTTTGTACGCACGTTGGGTCTAGCTCGTCCTGCAGGATATCGCATACGGCCATGCGATGATGCTTCCGTCCAGGAAACATACGTTGGTGAAACCCGCACCTTCCAGGATGCGCTGTGCCTGGTAGGCACGGATGCTCGTGCGACACATCGTCACGATCTCGGTATGGCGTGGCAGCGTCTGGACTTCTTCCCGTAGCCTGTTCAGGGGGAGGAGTCTGCACTGCGAGGCCTCAATGTGTGCATCTTCCCATTCGGGGCTTGAGCGGACGTCAAGTAGTACGAAATCCTCTCCTGCACGTATCCACTCGTTGACCTCGGCGGGGCTGATGCCCTTGGCCAGTCCGGAAAGCTTATTCCGGATCACGTTAGCAGCGTTGTGCAGCACGTCCATCGCGCCGTTATACGGCGGTGAGTACGCAAGGTCCAGGTTGGCCAGATCATCCACCGTGCCACCCATTGACATAAGTGCGACTAGAACGTCGATGCGTTTGGCTACCTCGCCACGCCCGACTGCCTGCGCCCCGAGTACTTTTCTTGTCTTCCTGTCTGCCAGCAGTTTCACGGTTATCATCTGGGCGCCGGGATAGTAACTCGCATGGTCAAAACCAGGGGCGAGCGCGGTCACGAGTTCGTAGTTGGTGGCTAGCGGGTCGCATTCGCACAGGCCTACGCGCGAAACGTTGAGGTCGAAGACCTTCACAATCGTGGTGCCCAGCACTCCAGGGAACGTATCGGCGCCGCCGGTGACGTTTGTACCGATGATGCGGCCATGCTTGTTGGCAGTGGAGCCCATGGGAGCCAGTACCCTGGCGCCGGAAACACGGTGCATGTTCTCGACGCAGTCCCCGCCTGCGTATATGTCGGGATCGCTTGTCTGCATGTACTCGTTGACCGAGATGCCACCCGTTGGACCGATTTCAAGGCCAGCCTGACGCGCGAGTTCGACGTTGGGCCGCGCGCCGAGTGCCAGTACGACCAGGTCAGCTTTCAGCTTGCTTTTCTCAGTCACTGCCTTGCGCACGTGTCCTGAGGAATCACCTTCAAGAGAGACAATACGTTGCCCCAGCCTGAGGTCTATTCCTTTCTCGACCAGTTCCTGCTCGACATGGCTGGCCATCTCGCTGTCAAGCAGCGCCGGAAGTACGCGGTCGAGAGCCTCGACAACGCTAACCTGAAGACCTCGTGCTTGCAATGCTTCGGCCGTCTCTATGCCGATGAGGCCTGCGCCGACTACCACTGCGTGGCTCGGGGTGGATGAAGCTATCTCTTCAAGTATGGCATTCGCATCTGCGATTTTTGTAAGCGTGAATACTCCTTTGAGATCGCGGCCCTTCAGCCCCGATGGCACGAAAGGATTTGCTCCTGTCGCGATTACGAGCTTGTCGTATGGCACTCTTGATGTCGTACCCCGCTTGAGGTCCTGCAGCTCCAACTCGTGTGCCGCCCGGTCGATGGACGCTGCCCGTGTCCCGAGCTGGACTTCGATGTCCATCACTTCTTTGAAGTACTGGGGTCCGCGAATGAGAAGCGCGCTATCCTTCTTGATTGCGCCACCGACGTAGTAGGGGAGGCCACATGATCCCTCAGAGACAGTCTCTCCCTGTTCAATCACGACTATCTTGGCGTGGGGGTCGCAGCGGCGGGCTCGGGCCGCCGCCTTCGGGCCACATGCCATTCCGCCAACGACGACTATCCGATTCTGCCTTTCCATAGTCTAGACTGTGACAACCTCCTTGACTTCTGGTATCCGCTGCTTGAGCACTTTCTCAACGCCAAAGCGGAGTGTCATCGTGGCCATGGGGCAGGAGCCACACGCGCCCGTGAGGCGTACCTTTACAGTGCCGTCCTCGACGTCGATAAGCTCTACGTCCCCGCCGTCGGCCTGCAGTACCGGCCGGATTTCACTGAGAGCAGCTTCAACCTTGTCACGTATCATTTGTTGGGTGTCCTCCTGAATCAATTGTCCGCCATGGAAGCTGTAACAAGACAGCTCACGGGGATGGACGCTTCGGTGGGGTCTCAACGGTGATGTCAACCGGTGGTTCCGAATAGTTATCGATTGGGGAATTGTCGCAAGCCAGAGCCCCCTTGTCAACGGTTCAGACAGACGGCTTGGTCTTCTGCTGTGACTGGCTGTACCATACCTGTGATGGACGATACCGGGGCGGTTGCTACACTTGTGCTGGGCGTCGGCAATGTCTTGAAGGGTGATGATGGCGTCGGGGCCTATGTAGTTGCGTGCCTTCTTGAGGCGATAAGCGGGAAGGAATCATCCCGTCGCATATACGCTCTTGACTGCGGTACAGTCCCTGAGAACTATACGTCCGTGGTGCGAAGGTTGGGGCCTGGCCGCGTCGTCATTGTGGATGCCGCTGACATGGCGCTTGACGCCGGGAGTGTCCGCATTGTCCCCAAGGGACGCGTAGGAGCACTCGGTCTTTCCACTCACAGTATGCCGTTATCACTCTTCATGGACTATATTGAAGGGCTTGTACCTGAAGTCGTGCTCGTAGGTATACAGCCGCAGAGCATGCGACTCGCTGGACAAATGTCCGAACAGGTGCGGGCAGCTGGCGAGCAGCTGGCGGCACTTATTTATGAGGACAGGCTGTGTGAAGTGCCGCAACTGTCGGCGGGCTTACTCCGTGACAACTAGGTTGGGTGAGTGCTTGTCACTGTCTGCCAACAGGAACTCGTCAGACATTGCAATGGCATCGACGGGACACACATCTGCACACTGCGCACAGAAGCAGCAACGGGTGATGAAGAACTTGACCTTCTTCTCTTCAGGAATGAACTCAATCGCTTTCCCAGGACAGACCCTTATGCACAGCTGGCAGCCTATGCACTTCTCCCGGTCATATGCAATCTTGCCTCGGAAGCCTGGTGGTATCGGCACAGGGGGATTGGCTGTCACACGCCTGTGTTGTATCGCCTCCAGGAAAGCTGTTGCCGATTTGGGTGCGTGAGTCGCGGGAAAGCAGTTGGTTGCCGGTCGTCTGAGCAACTGCCGCATCAGTATCTTGAGTATCGTCATTGTTCAGTCACGCTCATATCACGAAGTCAATCCACAGGAGTAGCAGCCCGATCAGGCTCATGAATGTCATACCCGCGACGTAGAACGTGCTTGCCTGCGTTACCTTGAACCGGGCCATAGCGGATCGAACGACCGCCACAGCGATGAACATGACGGCAAACACCTTCAGGAGGAAGAAGGCTCCATCCACGACGCTGCTCCAGGCGCTGCCTGTGATTCCTAGTGCGGCTGCGATGCCGTACGGGAAAAAGAGTGCCACCACTAGTGAGAGGACAGCGAACCCGCGGATCGCATTGCCTACGTAGTACAGGGCGAGATTACGGCCGGAGTACTCCACTAGTAGGCCGCCAGCCAGCTCCGTTTCTGCCTCGGCGATGTCGAACGGGATGCGACCCAGCTCGCCAGGTGTCACCGCAATGAGCGTCAGCAACAGAAGAAGGGCGCCGACGAATCCGACGGGTCCCACGAGATCCCATACTGGGTACTGTGACAGCGTAGAGAACGCGAATGCATGTCCATCTGCAGCCTGAAGCGCTCGCCACGCGAGACCGACAGCTGTCACCGACAGCGGGAACTCGTAGCTCATCATGATGACCATCTCGCGCTGGGCGCCGACTGTCGCGTAGGGTGAACTAGAGGCAAAGCCCCCGACTACGAGAGCCAGGGAGGGGATCATCAACAGGTACAGAACGAGAATGAGGTCCCCTGAACCTGCGAAGAGCGCCGGCTTGCCGAAGAGCGGTATGTACAGGAGGAGGGCGGCTGACCCCATTACGCAGAGAACCGGCGACACATGGAAGAGCCATTTCCATGCTCCATCGGGGACGATGTTCTCCTTCATCAGTAGCTTGCTGACGTCCCGATATGGCTGAACAACTGGGGGGCCGACCCTGCTCTGCATGCGGGCGACAATCTGTCTGTCGAGGCCGAGATAGAACAGTCCCACGAGCGAACCAGCTATAGCCAGCACGACAGGTCCGACCAGCAGGGTAATCAGTCCAGGTGGATTACTTCCCAGAAAGCTCAGCTTGCAGCCTCCTTGTCTTCTCCAGCGAGAGTTGGTGCAGCCTTTCGCCGTCGAGCACGCGGCATGTTCCTGAGGCGTTGTCCATCACAACAGCACGATTGGCGCACGACATGCACGGGTCAATAGACGCAAACGCTATCGGCACGTCTGCAATCTGTCCGCCCTTGAGTATCGTCTCGACGGCCTGCAGGTTCGCGTATGTGGGCGCTCGGACCTTCCACGCCTCGAGAGGTTCCTCTCCACTCTTCAGGCGGACGTAGTGTAGGTTTTCGCCGCGAGGTGCCTCGACCCGTGCTACGGACTCTCCCTCTGCTTTCTTCAGCAGAGCGAGCAGCTTGGCTATCTTTGGTTCGGTGAGAATGGGCCCCGCAGGCATCGAACTGACGGCTGCCTCAATAATCTCAATCGATTGCTTGATTTCAAGCAAACGCACGACTATCCGGTCGTAGACGTCCCCGACTACCTCGCCGGTCAGCACGTCCGGAGTTATTGCATCGACCCCGATATCTGCGTATGCCCCGTATGGGTGGTCCTGGCGCACATCTAATGGCACACCGCTCGCTCGTGCTGTGGGACCGGCGACGCAGAGGCGCAGCGCATCCTCCTTGCTGAGAATGCCGACTCCTCGTGTTCTCATCTTTATCGTCCGGTCCTCAAGGAAGATTTTTTTCAGCTCGTCGAAAGCTACCTTGTAGAACGCCATAGCCTCACGAATGGCGGCGAATTGCTCCTCTGCGAAGTCGCGCCGCACTCCGCCAATCATGTACATCGCTTTGGAGTTGCGGTTACCCGTGAGCATTTCCGTGAGGTCCATTATCTTCTCTCGCACGTTCCAGACATAGTAGAAGACTGACTCAAAGCCTATCTCATGACCGGCAACTCCTGCCCAGAGCAGGTGTGAATGTATGCGCTCGATCTCGGCCACAATGGTGCGGATGTAGTCAGCACGTGGCGGTACGTCAATCCCTGTAGCCTGTTCCACCGCAAGAACATACGCAAAGGGGTGGCACGCCGAGCAGATGCCGCATATGCGTTCGGCCAGGTATATGGTCTGTACGGGGTTATTGCGGTTCATCCCTATCCATTCGATGCCGCGGTGCACGTGACCGAGATCGACATCGACGGCCGTGACCTCTTCCCCGTCGATCGTAAGGTCGAGACGTATCGGTTCATGTACTGCTGGGTGAATTGGCCCTATCGGCAGCGAATAGCTCGTCTTGTGGACTGTGTCACTCATGCTGGATTCCCTCTCGGCCACCCAGTATATGCAACATATCATGGGGCCCTGTTTCGTCCCGACGCCATGGATTTACTCCTGCCGGGAAGCTGTCGGATACGAATAGCCTGCGGTCATCGGGAATGCCTTCGACCCGGAGGCCCATCATTTCCTGTTGTTCACGCTCCGAGAAGATTGCTCCAGGAATCAGGTCTGTGATGGTGGGGACTGCAAGGTTGCTCTTGTTGAGCCTGAACTTCAGAACAATGGCAGTGGCGCTTCGGCGTTGACCGAAGCATAGCGAGAAATGGTAACAGACTTCGATTTCGTCGCCCAGATCGGCCGAGGAGATGACCGAAAAATGGGGCATCGGCTCAAGTGTGCACAGATGTAAGACTGCATCATGCAGCGCTTGTGGCTTGATTTTCACCCATAGGGACACGTAGATGTGTCTCTGAACCCCTACTTCACGCTCGCATTTCCTTATGCCGATGACGGCATCACCCAAGGTCTTCTCAAAGCTCTGTGCGAGCTCGTCTGGTCCCAGTCTCGTCATTTTGAGGTTGCCCTCTCCTTTGTAGCGCCTTCGAGCTTCAGCCATGCCTTGACGACGCCATCAATGATTGCCTCCGGTCGTGCCGGGCACCCCGGAACATAGATGTCGACCGGGATGATCTGATCCACTGGCCCGATGAGGTTGTAGGATTCATGAAAGACGGTGCCTTCGTTGCCGCAGTTCCCGACGACAATTACTACCTTGGGCTCCGGGACCTGTGCGTATACCCTGCGAACCCTTGGTTCCATCTCCCTTGTAACCGGCCCTGTGACGAGCAGGACATCCGCATGTCGGGGCGAACCCACAAGCTTTACACCGAAACGCTCGAGGTCATACCGCGGCGTAAGCGACGCCACTATCTCGATGTCACATCCGTTACAGGAGCCCGTGTTCACGTGATAGACCCATAGCGCCCGTTTGAATGAGTTCATCCCCATGTTTGCGTGTCTCCGTTTGTCACCAGGGACCAGCCGTAAGTATGACGATCCCCGCAATAGCAACTACCCCTATAAGCCACATGAGGTAGTCATTCACGATTCCCGTATGAGCCCGTATAAGCGGGTCATAGTACTGCTTGAGCGACTCAAAGAAACCCCAGTATATGTTGTGTGCTCTGACATGGCGCATACCGGCATCAGGCATGTCCTCGCCGGACAGAAACACCTTCTCCTGTTCGGTGCCTTGTTTGTGCTTGCTCTCACCGCGGGAACGGAATGCATAGGTGACGGCGATGAGAACGAGGAACGCAATGAGACAGACAACAGGGGCCCAGAACGCGAGTATCCTGATGTCCATCTAGGAGCCTCCCATAATCACGCCGATGTACATGGTCTGATTCAGCAGGGCATCGGTGGCTGGATAGACTATCGTGTCGAGCACGAGCTGTGGAAACAGGCTGAAGAAGAGTGTTCCTGCTGCGAGCACGCCCATCCCGACCTTCATCGACAGCGGAACCGGCTTGACGTCTCTATACTCTGGGAGTCCGGGGCCGGTGAACGCTGCTTGGAACACTTTCGTGAATGATGCCAGAGTCATGATGGAGACGATAAGTGCCACGATCGCGAGCATCGGATTCAATTGATAAGATGTCTCGTAAATCATCAGCTTGGATGCGAAACCGTTCATCGGTGGGATGCCGGAGATTGCCAGTGCGCCAATGATGAAGAAGGCGCAGGTCCATTTCATCGTGCGCCCCATACCTCCCATCCTGTCGAGGTCGCGCGTGCCAAGCGCGAAGAAGAGTGCCTCTCCAGTGAGAAGAAGCAGTCCCTTGAAGAAGGCGTTGTTTAGGACGTGGAACAGGCCTCCGGCGATTGCCTCGCGTCCGTAGGCTGCGACCGCCTGGGGGTCGCCCAGGACTGCCAGGCCGACGCCGAATCCAAGCAGCATATAGCCTTCTTGTGAGATGACGTGGTACGTCATCAGACGTTTGATGTCGGTCTGGCGAAGCGCCATTGTTACGCCGATGAACATGCTCAGTAGGCCCGCAACTATCACAAGCCAGCCGACTGCTGACACTGTCATCTTCACTCCGTACAGTGAGAAGACGATCCGCAGCGCGGCACCAAGGCATGTCAGTGACGACGCGTAAATGATCGGGCTCGTGCCAGCAGGTGCGGGGGTATATGTGTCAGGTACCCACCAGTGTGAAGGCACTGCCCCGCTCTTGGTCAGTAGCGCCCCTATCAGCAGCGCGAGTGCTATCTTGTCGAGCAGGGTATAACGCATCGCGTCGGATACAGCGGCGATGTTGAGAAGGTTGTACTGCCCGTAGAAGATGCCAATGCTCAGCAGCACAAGGAGCGCCGACACCGTTGACACGATGACATACTTGAATCCGCCTTCAACCGCATCGACGAAGCGGGTGCGAAAAGCTGCTAGGGCAGCTCCGGAGATCGACAGGATCTCAAGGAACACGAAGAGGTTGAATAAGTCTCCCGTGTACTGGATTCCGAGCATACTCGCTGTCAGCAAGAGCAGAAGCGTGTAGAACCTATCCTGCCCGCTCTCACCTCTCATTGCGGAGAGCGAGTACACGGCCCCCGATAGCGCCACCGTTGCGGCGATGATGCCGAGGAACGCGCCGAGGCCGTCGACCTCCAGGATGATTCGCACAGGAACAATGTGGCTCTCCGGTATTGCGAGACCGGCTGCCGTGGCCCCCAGTGTGTAGACCTGGATACCAGCAGTGAGCACTTGGCGCACGACGGTGAAGACGAGGAACTCGACGAAGAGCAGGATGGCCACCACAAACACGTTTCGGACCTTCGCCCCGAGCCGTCCCACGAGCGGCGTAAGAAAGGCCGCTGCCAGCGGCACTGCGATGGCGAGTATCGGTGCGTGTGTTGTCAACGCGTCCAAGCCGTCTAGCCTTTCACCCTTCGTGATTTCTCGGCGTCGGTCTCACCCGTATGTCGGTAGATCAGTATGACCAGTGTGAGCATGAGTGCAGTTGTAGCTACACCGATGACAATGCTTGTAAGGGTGAGCGCCTGTGGCACCGGCAGCACCATGTGCGTTCCCGACGCGTGAGTGAAGCCCGGCGCGGCGCCTTCATTACGATATCCGAGGGAAACGAGGAAGAGGTTGACTGCGGACTCCAGTATCGTAACGCCCATAACAATCTTGATGAGGTCTCGTTGCGTTACCATGATGTACAGCCCGACGCATGCAAGCGCCGCGACTGCAACGAAAGGTGCATTCACAACGAGTGACGTCATTCTCCATCCCCCGTCTTGCGTGACACCACTGCCATCGTGAGCATGATGGCGCTGAGACTTGCTATCACGTTAAGCGCAACGCCGATGTTCATCGGTGCGATGACGCCGCCTGTCCAGATGTCCTCGTGTGCGGGACCGTACTCGGGTATGTGACCGAATAAGGGCGAGCCGACAAGGAAATTGTAGAAGAAGGTCTTGCACATTCCTCCGAATCCGAGCAACGCGAAGAGTACTGCACCGGCACATGAGACAAGCGTGAGACCGGAGACCGTGATATAGCGCCTGACCCGCTCGGAGCCGAACGCGACCAGCACAAGCGCCGTGGCCGATGCAAAAACGGCGCCACCCTGAAAGCCTCCGCCTACCGTCACGTGCCCGTGCATAATTACGTACAGACCGAACACGAGAATGGGCGGCGTTGCCAGTCGCGCGATGGTGCGGACAATTACTGACATCATGCGGACCCGTCCTTCAGTCCCCGCAGTAGCAGCGCGACGCCTGTGAATGCCGTAAACAGGACGGTTGCCTCTCCAAGGGTGTCGTAGCCGCGCCAGTCGAAGACGACGGCGGCGACGGCACTGTTTGCCCCTGTGACCTCCTGCGTGTTCTGGATGATGTAGTCGTCCATTACCGAGGGCGGTTCGCCAAATGGGCGCATTACCACTGCAACTACAAACAGCATCACGGCGACCACTACCAGCGTTATAGCTGCAAACAGTTTCCTTGCCATGACTTCTATGTCCTCTTTGTGGCCCGGATGGCGATTACAAAGATTGCTGTCGTAATTGCTGCACCCACGCCGGCTTCTGCAATCGCTACGTCAGGAGCCGACAGCAGGAAGAACTCCAGGGAGAGGAGCAGGCTCAGCACTGCCAGCAGAATGACCGCTGGCAGCAGGTCACGCAGCCGGGCAACGAGCACGGCGCACACGACCAGCAGAAGGGGCACCACTGCGCGCAGCAGATCCAGTTCACTCATCGAGTTTGGCACCTTCCAGGTCATCTACAATTGCCTTCGCCGGTCTTATGCCGCTGCGGTATCCGGCCCGGGCGATGGCGTGTGCTCCCGTTGGGTTGGTTACGACAATTGCTACAAGCGCGAGGAGAGAGTGCAACACTATCACCGAATCGGGTGAACCCCAGCCGCTGTCTATCCAGCCGGCGGTGCCCTGTAGCACAACGGCACCTATAAGGAAGATGGAACCGAACGTGGTGCACTTCGTTCCCGCGTGCAGTCTGGTGAAATAGTCCGGGAACCGGTGCAGTCCGATCCCCGCCATCAGATTGAAGAACAAGCCGATGCCTATCAGCACGTATGTGATTGTATTCAGCACCTAGAACTTACCCTTCTCGACGTATTTTGCGATGAACAATGTAGTCACAAACGACAAGAGCGCATAGACAATGGCAACGTCCACGTAGGTTGCTTCGTGGAATGCAGCTCCGAGTATGACCATTGTGACTACAACCAGCGTGTTGATAGTATCCAGCCCGACAATTCTGTCGGGTGTGGTTGGGCCAATGATGACACGTACCAAGGCGATTACAATGCACACACCCAGGATGACTGCGGCAGGCAGCCAGTTCATTCGGCGATTCTCCTTGCCCACTGCGGGAACGGCCCGCAGATCAGGGAGCATTCCCGGGGCAACTGCTTGAGTGCCTGCTCGTCCACGTGGATCCAGTGTACGTACAGATCTCTTGTCTTCGTATCCACCTCCACGCTCAGTGTGCCGGGTGTAAGTGTGATCGAATTTGCGAGGAGCGTCATGCTTGCGTCGTTGGACAGCCCCGTTGCCATGCGCACGATGCCGGGCCTTATCCGGCCGGTGATCACTCTGTAGACCACATCGAAATTGGCCTTGGTCAGTGCCCAGAAGAACGGCCCTGCTAGATATATCAGGAACAGGAACCAGCGTTGAGGGCTGAGGAGACGTGGCCAGTTGTCGCTCACAAGCGGGCGTGTGAGAGCTGCAACCAGCAGCGCGATTCCAACACCGATGCTGAGTTCGATCGGGTTCCAGATGCCTGCGCTGCCCGTAGCAGTCGTGAGCACGAGGTAGAGTATGAAACTCAGTATAGCTGTGGTCAGGAAACGTGACATCAGGAGTGTGACGCTCCTGTGTTCATTGATGATGCAGTGTATAGATGTCCCCTAGGGTTGACTGAAACACCTTTCCCGAAGGCTTCCGCTGTATGCACCACAACAATACCTCTACGGCCCGGGGGAATCTGACGCAGTATACATGTCCAGAATCGCTTGGCGCAAGAGCATCCGGGCCTGTTTAGGTGCGGTGCACAATTCCCGGCAGCCTTGTTCCTGCCTGTGTTGATGTCTTGACGTTCGCATCCGCGGGGGCTACGATGTTGCGAAATCTGAAGGGCTTTAAGGAGGGATGATGTCGAACCTGCGCATCACCGATATTGAGGCTATCATGTGTGGACCACTCCCGTTCACCAGGGTTCACACGAACGAAGGTATCACCGGTCTAGGTGAGAACGTGGTTAACCATCCGGAGACGCTGAGGGGGAATGTTGAGCTCCTGAAGTCGATCCTCGTGGGTGAGGATCCCTTCAATATCGAGAAGCTCTGGATCAAGATGGTCCAGCAGACGTCCTTTACGTACATGAGTTCCACTATCAGCGCGGTAGATGTGGCACTGTACGATATTAAAGCGAAAGCGCTCGGTGTCCCGGTGTATGAGCTGTTGGGCGGATTGTACCGCAGGCATATCCGCCTGTACCCGCATCTCAGAGGAACGTGGAACTCGTTCCCGGATCCGAATCAGGCGGACCTCTTTTCTGAGCCATGGGGTGCGGTCGAGTACACGCCGGAGCAGCTTGGTCAGAATGCGAAACAGCTGGTCGATGAGGGGTACACGGCGATCAAATTCGATCCCTTCCGGCCGGGCAGGGATGGATATCACGGCTACAGGCCCGACGAGATAGAGGCGGTCGTCGAGCGCGTTGCAGCTATCCGTGCAGCGGTCGGCCCTACTGTTGACCTCATGGTTGAATGTCACGGCAAGTTCAATGCGGGTACCGCAATCAAGATTGGTAAGAAACTGGAGCAGTTCGACCTGTTCTGGTATGAGGAACCCGTCCCGGTGGGGATGATTACCGCGATGAAGCGTGTGGTTGATGCCGTAAACATACCTGTGGCTGCCTGTGAGCGATTGAACAGCAAGCTTGATCTCAAGGAGTACCTTGAGAAGGGCGCCGTTGATGTCGTGATGTTCGATGTTGGCAAGTGCGGCGGTCTCACCGAGGCCATGAAGATATGTGCGATGTGTGAGGCGTACCAGGCCAAAGCGGCTCCTCACAATCCGTTTGGCCCGGTGGCAGCGATCGCAAATGCACACCTCTCAGCCGCGGTGCATCCGTTCCTTATCCAGGAACATGAGCAGATGGCACCGTGGGCTGTTGAGCCGATGTTGAAGATCGTGGATGGTTATCTTGAGGTCCCGGATAGGCCCGGACTCGGAGTCGAGTTGAATGAGGAAGCGATTGCCGAGGCCAATGCCAAAGTGGCAGAAGGCAAGTACAAGCCATTCAGCAATGCGAAGGATCTGGACTTCGGATTGTATGTACCTGTGTTGTGACTGGTACGGACTAACGGCAGCTGCTGGCCGGATGTAAGTAGCAGGAGGCGGCCTATGTAACGCGCCAATGTTTGGCCTTGAACCTGTCATAGAACATCATCGCTAAGTCCTGAAACAATTTAATTGAGGAGGAGGAACCAGTGAAGAAAGGCATCTTGTTGTTGTTGGTTACAGTGTTGGCACTTGCCTCGCTCTTGGTTGCTGGCTGTGCGCCAAGTGCGACCGAGCCATCGGCGCCATCGGGAGGAGATGAAGGCAGCGCCACCGCCCCGGCGGATGAGGAAGAAGAAGCTGCTCCTGCTGCTCCTGAAGGTGAGGTAATCACCTGGCAGTTCCAGGGCCATCCGCCTGTGTCCGATTACTACTTCACAGCTGTGCAGGGGATCGCCGACCACATAACGGCGATGAGTGGTGGTCGTCTGACCGTCGAGGCATACGCAGGCGGTTCCATCGTCCCAGCCTCTGAGGAGCTTGAGGGTGTTCACCAGGGTATTCTGAACATGGGTTCGGCATGCCCGATGTACAACGTGAACAAGTTTCCTCAGGCACCGCTCTTTGATATGGTCTCGGGAGGCATGACAGCTCTTCAGATGACTCTGTGGCACACGAAGGGCAATGGCGATGAACTTGCTGCGCGGATGTGGGAAGACAAGATGAACGTGAAGTACATCGGCCCCCAGGGTTTTTTGCCGCCCGAAGTCTGGTGTCAGTCCAACAAGAAGATAGAGGATCCCGGTGACCTTAAGGGTTTGAAGATGCGATGCGCTGGCGATGGCGGCGAGATCCTTGCCAGTATGGGTGTGTCAACCGTCTACTTCCCGGGAGCCGAGGTCTACGAGTCGATGCAGCGTGGCGTCATCGATGCGTTTGAGTACGCATCACCGTTCCTCAACTGGGGTATGGGCTTCCACGAGGTGGCTGACTACCTCTACATGTCTCCCTCTCGTGCCCCGACTGACTGTGCTCATGTCTGGGTCAATCGCGATGACTGGGAGGCGCTGAGCCCCGACCTTCAGGCCATCGTCTATGACGCGGTTGCCACAGTCGGCCTCGAATACACCGCTGACTCGTACATACGCGATGACGAGGCATTGGTCAAGTACTACGACTATGGCACCGAAGTCTTGAAGCTGCCTGCCGAGGTTGAACAGGCGTATCTCGATGCTGCAAAGAAGTTCTACGATGCAAAGGCGGCGGCCGACCCGTTCTATGCTGAGATTCTCGAGGCCCACTGGGCCTTCAAGGACCTCTGTGATCGCGCTGGCATCAGGTAGGATGTCGGAGCGTTTGACAGGCTGACTGTTGTTGCTCCCGCCCCGGGCATTGCGGGGCGGGAGCATGGTTTGAAAGGACCGACCTATGAGGAAAATCCTGAAGGCAATAGACGCAATCAGCTGGTGGTCGGGGATGATATGCCGGTGGGGCGTGCTGGCGCTCGTGCTCATCCTGTGTTACGAAGTAACCGCACGGTATGTCTTCGACAACCCTACGATCTGGGCGCACGAGTCGTCGATGATGCTCGGTGTCTTCTTAGTGACCATCGGATGGTCGTTCGTCCACTTGAGGAAGGGTCATGTGCGGGTGGACGTGTTCTATGCACGTATGTCGCCGAAGGTGAGAGCCATGGTCGACATCGGCTGCTTCCTCGTCTTCTTCCTTCCACTGATGCTTGTGCTGATATACGCATCTGGCGTAATGGCCTGGGAGGCGTACATCTTCGACGAGGTCTTGATGGCAAGCTTCTGGTACCCGCCGGCGTTGCCGATACGTCTCGTGGTGGTGATAGGGCTCTCGACATTCCTGCTCCAGGGCCTTGCGGACTTTGCCCGTGATGTCCACCTGGTGCTGAAAGGGGCCCCAATTGATTGACATAAGTCCAGAATTGCTCACCATTCTCATGCTTGCAGGTGTGCTTGGGGGCGTGCTGCTTGGCTACCCGCTCGCCATCCCTGTGGGTGCGATGGGGTTGTTCTTTGGTTACCTTGTGTATGGTAATGCTATTCCCAGTCTTCTGTACGGACGTCTGTTCAGCCTAGTGCACTCGTACACCTTGCTGGCGATACCGCTGTTCGTGTTCATGGGGGTGATGCTGGAGAAGTCGGGGATAGCCGAGAAACTGTACCAGGCGCTGTATGTGTGGTTGAGTGGCTTCAGTGGTGGTCTTGCGATAGTGACTGTGCTGCTGGGGACGATACTGGCAGCATGTGTGGGTGTCATCGGAGCCTCAGTCTCGATGCTGGCCATCTTTGCGTTGCCGGCGATGTTGAGGCGTGGTTACGACAAGTCGCTTGCGAGCGGAGCGGTGTGTGGGGGTGGTACTCTTGGCATCCTGATACCTCCGTCCATCATGCTCGTCATCTACGGGCCTATGGCGGGTGTATCGGTGGGGCAGCTGTTCATGGGAGCGTTCATCCCCGGCTTCACGCTTTCTGCGCTTTACTGCGGCTACATTGGCATACGGTGCAGCCTGAACAAGAGGCTGGGCCCGCCGGTACCTGCGGAAGAGGTGCAGATGTCCTTTCTGCAGAAGAGCTGGCTGCTGTTTGTGGCGCTTGCGCCTACGGCGTTCATCATCATGGCGGTGCTGGGGAGCATCTTCCTGGGCATTGCACCGCCGACAGAGGCGGCCGCGGTGGGTGCGCTGGCGTCGGTGGGGCTTGCGGCAGGCTACCGGCGCTTCAATTTCCAGGTGTTGAAAGAAACGGTGACGCAGGCGATGCAGGTAAGCTCGATGATCTACCTCATCGGTGCACTCTCCTTTGCGTATGTGGGAGTGTTTGTGGGAGCCGGATGCGGTGACGTGATCGAACAGTTCATTCTTGGTGCTCCAGGGGGCCGCTGGGGTGGTTTCTTCGCCATCATGTTCATCGTATTCATACTGGGGTTCTTCATCGACTGGATAGGGATCGTGTTCATTATGGTTCCGATAGTGGCGCCGATAGCGCCGGCGCTTGGATTCGACCCGCTCTGGTTCGGCATGATGCTGGTGATCAACCTGCAGATGTCCTTCATGACACCGCCGTTTGCATCGGCCATCTTCTATCTTAGAGGGTCGGCTGACCCGGCGCTGGGAGTGACGATGGGCGACATTATCAAGGGTGTGTGGCCGTTTGTGATCTGCATCATCATCGGCCTCGTGCTCTGCACGGTATTCCCGGAACTCATCCTCTGGCTGCCCAGCAAGATGATTGCGTAGTGATGTGGCACCCGTGGCGCCTCGGCCACGGGTGCCACTTGCGTTCGTGTGACTTTTCCCCTCTTCTCTGATCTGAAACGACGTCCATGTGTTGACACTCGTGAAATGCTCGGATACGATGATGCTAGCGGATGGTCGAGGACGAACGAATGGTAGTGTAGCTGCAGCGTGTGTAGCGGGGGGGGCGCGTGGCGCCATATGGTTGGTCGTATTGGTTCGTTCGCGAGGTTGATACGCTCCGAGTCTTTGCGGGGGGAGTTTGCCTATGGAGCAGCAGGAAGAACGTCTATCCCAAGCAAGTCTTGGCTTTTGCTAGTCATGGGGAGGGAACAAATGAAGAGAAAGTTAGTTTGGCTCCTGGTTCTTGTTTCTATTGTCGGGCTGTTAGCCATGAGTTGTGCGCCTGAAGCCGCACCACCTGCGGAGGAGGGTGAGGGCGCGCCTGCGCCGCAAGAGGAGGAGGAAGAAGAAGAGGCGCCTTCGCAACCGGCGGGGGAGACGTACACGTTCAAGATACAGACGTCGTTTGACGCCGCGAATCCCGCCCACATTTTCGGTGCGAAGATATGTGATGCGGTGACAGCGATGAGCGGCGGCCGTCTGGAATTCAAGGCATTCACCGGTGGTGCCATTGTGCCGGCTACCAAGGAAATGGATGCCATCGATGTTGGTACGATTGAGGGCACCTACACCTGCACGATGTACAACATGGACAAGTGGCCTGAAGCGGGCCTGTTCAGTGCGAGGCCGGGTGGCCTTACCGCTGAGGCGGCGCCGGTGTGGTTCCAGTTCTATGGTACGGATTTCCTCAATAAGATGCTCGAGGGTTACGATGTGGTGGCTATACCGGGTATCTGCCCGCAGCCCCCTGAGATCTTCGCTCACTCCAAAGTGAAGATCGAGACCGTTGATGACATCAAGGGTCTGCGAATGCGCACGTCTGGCGACGGCGGCGAGGTTATGACCAGGCTTGGCGCGTCAGTTGTATTCATGCCGGGTGGCGAGTTGTACGAGGCGATGCAACGCGGCGTCATCGATGCATTCGAATACGCCTCTCCGTCGGTGGACTGGGCGATGAGCTTCCAAGAGATTGCCAAGTACGTCATCTTCTCCGCGACCCGTGCTCCGAGTGACCCACTCGTCTTCTATCTCAACAAGAGCAAGTACGAGGCGTTGCCTGATGACCTGAAGGCCATCGTGCAGCATGCCGTACAGTCGGTCACCCGGGAACAGCAGATGTGGCTTGAGAATGACAACATCGCAGCTATCAAGAAGTTTGAGGATTATGGCTGTGAACTCTATCATCTGCCTCCTGACGTCGAGCGTGCCATTATCGACACTGCGAGCGAGTTCTACGCTGAGAAAGCTGCACAAGAGTCGCAACTCTACAAAGATATACTGGAGTCGCAGCTTTCGTTCTCTGCAGCGTACAATCGGCAGTCTGCTTTGAACACCCCCAACCCTTCTTAATCTCATCGACATAGGATGCCGTCCCTGGTCATGTGCCCGGGGACGGCACCGAAATGTGTGGTAGCTATGAGACGAATTCTTCAGGTTATCGACGCAGCGAGCGAGCACGTGGGTTCGTATGCGCGCTGGTTGTGCCTTGCGCTTGTGCTTGTCGGGGCATTCGATACCTTCATGCGGTATGTCTTGAATGCCCCCACTGTCTGGGCGTATGAGACCTCAAGCATGCTTGGGGGATCCATCTATGCGCTTGGCTGGGCGTATGCTCTGCTCCACAAGTCACACATTCGAGTCGACATCTTCTTCAACCGTCTCTCGGAGCACCGACAGGCGGTTGCCGATATCGTCTTTTCCTGCATCTTCTTTTTCCCTCTGATGGGTGTGCTGCTGTACAAGGCAACGTTCTGGGCCATCCGCGCATGGGAGCGCGGCGAGGTCATGATGGAAAGCTACTGGTACCCGCCGGCGGGTCCGTACCGCACGGTGATTGCCGTCGGGATACTGTTGCTACTCCTCCAGGGTATCGCCAAGCTCGTGCGCGACGTCCATTTCGCCATGGGAAGGGGGCGCCTTGATTGACTTGAGTCCTGAAGTTGTCACCGCCATCATGATGGGTGGCATTCTTGTCGGCGTCCTGACCGGCTTTCCACTGGCGTTCGTTGTCGGAAGTATCGGGCTCATCGGTGGATATCTGCTCCTGGGCGACGCGGCATTCGAGATACTGTATTCACGTCTCTATTCTCTGTCCCTTAACTACCCGCTCCTTGCCGTGCCACTTTTTACTTTCATGGGAGTAGTGTTGCAGCGGTCGGGGATAGCCGACGGCCTTTTTGACGCCCTCTACCTGTGGCTCGGCGGTTTCAGAGGAGGTCTCGCGGTGAGTACCGTCATTTTCGGGACGATACTTGCTGCCTGTCTGGGTGTTATCACAGCCTCCGTGACCATGCTGACACTGATTGCCTTGACTCCCATGCTCAAGAGGGGGTATGACAAGTCGCTGGCTACAGGGGCGGTATGCGCCGGCGGCACACTGGGGATTCTCATTCCCCCCAGCGTGATGCTTGTCATCTATGGCCCGATGGCGCAGGTATCGGTCGGTCAGCTGTTCATGGCGGCGATTTTCCCTGGCCTCATTCTATGTACGTTGTACTGCCTGTACATAGCTGTCCAATGCATACGCAGGCCAGACTGGGGGCCGCCTGTTCCCAGAGAAGAACGGGCAGTGTCGTTTGTGGTGAAAACGAAGATGCTGCTCTACTCCCTTGTCCCTCCCATGCTGCTTATCCTGTCGGTGCTGGGCACGATATTCTTCGGCATTGCGCCGCCTACCGAGGCAGCATCAGTCGGCGCATTCGCGGCGATGGTCTTGGCAATCGTGTACCGGAAGTTCTCCTGGGACATCCTCAAGGGAACGGCACTCGATACGTTGCGTGTGAGTGCGTTTGTCTTGATGATAGGCTGTCTCTCGTTCGCGTTCGTAGGCGTGTTTATTAGCGCAGGTGGCGGAGATGTCGTGGCCAGGCTCATCCTCGCGACTCCTGGAGGCAGGTGGGGTGCCTTCTTCATGGTCATGTTCATCGTGTTCATACTGGGCATGTTCATCGATTGGATAGGGATCGTATTCATCATGGTGCCGATACTGGCACCTATCGGACCTGAGCTGGGTTTCGATCCTCTCTGGTTCGGCATGATGATATGCCTCAACCTTCAAATGTCGTTCATGACACCTCCGTTCGCAGTTTCCATCTTCGTCTGCAGGGGTACGGCTGCACCGGAGTTGGGGGTCACGATGAGTGACATCATCCGAGGGGTGATCCCGTTCGTTGCACTCATCATTGTCTGCCTTGTCCTGTGTACACTCTTTCCTCAGATCATGTTGTGGCTGCCTGCACACATGATTAGCGGATTCTGAGTAGTCCTCCTTGTGTCTGAACACAGAGGCTGGCGCCAGGGTTATGGCGCCAGCCGGACATTTTCGTCCGATTGATGGGGCACTCCCTCAATGGTACAATGGGCCGGAGTGTGTCAGCTTGCGGGCGAGTTCTGTGTTGACCTGCTGCAATTCGTCGAACCAGTTCCACCCTCAACCCGTTCTGCTGCGCACTCAACAGTGCATGGTTGTAGGAGGCTAATGTTCAGATGAGAACACCAGAGCAATACAAAGCCGACCTTGTGAAGATGAGGCCGAACCTTTACATCGGTGGAGAGAAGGTCGGTCGTGATGATCCCCGTATCTTGCCCGGTGTGAACGTCATGGCGGTCACATTCGAGATCGCACAGGACCCGAAGTGGAAGGGTGTTGCTACTGCAAAGTCGGTCTACACAGGAAAGGAAATCAATCGCTGGGCGCACACTCCGCAGCATCCCTATGACCTGATGCAGAAGCAGAAGATGATCCGCCTGGGTGCGCAGCGCGTGGGCGGGTGTATCCAGCGCTGCATGGGCCATGACGCCATCACCGCGTTGTCAATCGGCACGAAGGAGATTGACGACAAGTACGGCACCGACTACCACCAGCGTTTTATCGACTGGCTGTCCTGGTACCAGGAGAAGGACCTGTGTGCTGCCTGTGCGCAGACTGATATGAAGGGCGACAGGACAAAGCGGCCCAGTGAGCAGGTCGAACCGGGTCAGTACGTTCATGTCGATGAGGTGACTGACAAGGGGATCTATGTCAGCGGCTGTAAAGTGTGTATCACCATGGCCGCGTATGCAGACGAGATTCTTGTTCTGCCTACCCGCGCAATGATGGAAGCCGACGCTGACTGGGCGGTAGCATTTGCAATTCCGGCTGATGACCCTGGCATCAAGCTTGTTACACGTCCGGTGTGGTTACACGAGCGCAAAGAGATAGATGCGCCGTTCTGCAACTATGGAGTTTCCGACTCTATGATCATCTTTGATCGCACGTTTGTGCCGAAAGAGCGGGTCTTTATGTGCCGTGAGTGGGAATTTGGCCGACGGCTCGCCATGCTGTTTGCGGATTCACATCGCCACAGCTACTGTGGGTGCAAGCCTGCGGTGTCGGATGTGCTTCTTGGTGCCACACTGCTCGCGGCTGATGCCAACAATATCAGCAGGGTGAGCCATGTCCGCGAGAAGATGTCCGAGTACGCGATGACCTCCGAGCTCGCCTTCGCGGCAGGCGTGGCCGCTGCCATGTACGGCGAAAAGACAGCGTCTGGCACCTTCTTCCCGAACACTATCTTCGCCAACGTAGGTCGCAGGCTGATGGGCGAGAACATTTACCATGAGTACAACCTGCTGACCGAGATTGCTGGTGGACTGTCAGTAACGATGCCGTTCGAGGAGGACTTCTATAACCCTGAGACCAAGCCCTATATGGACAAGTACATCGTACGCAACTCCAAGCTCTCGCCTGAGGAGTCTCACCGCATCTGGCGGTTCGTCGAAAATGTGGCTGCGTCTGCAATGACCTCGTGGTACCAGATAGCTGGTGTTCATGGTGGTGGTTCTCCCATCATGGAGACGATCGCGCTGAACATAGATTACGACTATGATGCGCGTCGCAATGTGGCACGCTATCTGGCAGGCATCGACAAGGAGCTTGACCAGTCCAAGGAGTTGATGAGCCAGCCGACATTCGGGTGCAACCTTATGCATCCTGAGGCGTTCACTGAGATGTAGCAGCCATATACGCGAGTGGTAGAAACACAAGGAGAGCGAGATGACCGAAGATGAGAAGTTCGAATCGCTGGCGAAGAGGTTTCGCCTTGATGGCAAAGTTGCCATTGTAACCGGCGGCAGTCGTGGTATCGGACGTGCCATCGCTCTGGGGCTCGCGGAGGCTGGCGCCGACATCGTCCTCACGAGCCGCAAATTGCCTGATCTCGAGACGGTGGCGAAAGAGATTGGCGAACTGGGTCGTAGGGCAGTCGCTATTGCTGCAAACATTCGGCATCTGGAGGAACACGACAAAGTCGTCAAACAGACCGTCGATACGTTCGGCCATGTCGACATCCTCGTAAATAACGCTGGCACGAATGTGCTCTACGCATCATTGTTCGACATGGATGAGAAGGCGTGGGATATCACTTTGGGGCTGAACCTTAAGGCGGTGTTCTTCTTGAGCCAGAAGGTCGCCGCTCAGATGCGTGACCAGGGTACAGGCGGAAGTATCATCAATATCTCTTCTGATTCTGGTTTTCGTCCCTACCTGGGTATGAGTGCATATTCCATTAGCAAGTGTGCGGTGCAGCATCTGACGGCCGTGTTCGCGCAGGAACTGGGCCATCTGGGCATACGATGCAACTGTATCGCGCCCTCAGTGACGCGAACGAGGCTTTCGGAGGCCCTCTGGAACGATCCTGACAACCTACGACGTAAGGAGATGAATACCTCGCTGGGTCGTGTTGCTGAGCCAATCGAAATGGCAGGAGCAGCCTTGTTCCTTGCCTCTGATGCATCAAGCTACATGACTGGACAGACCATGCTCATCGACGGTGGTGAGTATGCCATGGTCCAGGACTTTCTCAGGACTCTGCCACACAAGACGGCCTAGTCGTCTTGATTTGTAGGGAGAAGGGGGCCGCGGAATGGCGGCCCCCTCCCATTGTCAGGTCGGAAGTCCGGTTGAGATGCACTCTTAGCAGAAAGTGAACACTCGCGCTGGATTCTCTACCATTAGGTGCCGGATGTCGTCGTCTGTCATGCCCTTGGACTTCATCACTGGCACCGCGTTGTCGAGGATGTGTGCATAGCCCCATCCGCCGTACTTCCTACGCTGAGTCTTGTTCCAGATGTCCTGCGAAATAAGTATCTGGTCTGTGAACCCCCTCTCCATGAGATCTATTATCTCGTTGATTCGCATGTGGTCGTTCGGAAGGTCTATCTTGCGGTGCTCCGGTGGGTAGTATCCTTCACGGCCGAAGAGATCGTACTCCATGTAGACGCCTGTTTCCGCGACTGCAATCCTGTTGGAGCGGTCGCGCACGGCGCGGTCGATGTGGTCCATTATGGTGCGACTGAGGTCGGCGCCGGCTTCTTCTGCAATTCTTATAGCCTGCATCGCTGAGTCTTCGTGCTGGCCCGGGTGGATGTTAAGCGCCGCTCCGGTCTGTTTTTGGGCTCTTGCGGCGGCACGCAGGGACTTGCGCTCACGGTCTGTCAGGGGCCACGAGCAGCCAATCTCGCCGATTACGCCGGCGCAGATGCCGGTGCTGCCGACCCCTTCCTCGATGTCGCGAATGATTTCATCCACGATCTCATCCTCACTCTTGGTGTCCATTGCCGGTGGTAGCGAGGAGTCGATGTAGTAACCGGCGCCCATGATAATGTGCAACCCGGTGGCACGTGAGATGCGGGCGAGTGAGTTTGGTGACCGCCCGAGGCCGATGCTGCTCATCTCGACCACAGTTCTGCCGCCTGCACGCTTGAAATGTGTTATCTCCTCTATCGCTTCATCCTCGTCCATGCACGTGAGGTCATCGAGGTTGGTGAACCTGTGATAAGTGAGCCACCAGAGGATATCCACCGACACCTTACGCCGGGCCATCTGTTTCTCAAATGAGTCCTCCGGCTCCACGAACCAGCCTGAACCATCGCTCATCAGATGTTCGTGCGGCAGTGTGATACCCATGTCCCCGGGCTCTATCAGCCCTAGGACCGTCTGGACCTTGCCTCTGCGTTCCTCTCGCTTCATAGCCTGTGTTCCTCCTCCAGTCAGTGTGCGTGATCCTCCTGCTGTGTGCCAAAGGGAAGGGCAAACAGCCCCACCTTCAGGTCATTTACATTGGTGCCGGTGTGGCCGGTAATGACGGCGTCTGAGAGCCTCCGTAGCAGCGGGCTCACATTGTGCTGTGCAAGGGCGGTGGCAACGTCCGTTCCGGCCTCTCGAGCGCGACTGATGGTTGAAGCGTCGACAAGTGCGCCTGCCAGATCTGTGGGTCCATCGGTGCCGTCGGTATCAATGGAGACCACCACCTCGTTGTCAGTCTCCAGTACGAGTGCCGCTGCGCAGGCGAACTCCTGGTTCGGCCCCCCTTCGCCGTAGGTTCCGTTGAGTCTTACCGTTGTCTCGCCGCCTGCTATCAGAGCGACTGGGCGCCGCGCAGACGCCGCGGCACTGTTGAGTGCGATGCCGAAGTCCTCGCCCTGTCTTGTGCTGTCACCCTCCATCTCGCTCGTGAGCACACGTGCCTTAAAGCCGAGCCGTGTGGCCTCGGCGGCAGCGGCTTCGCAGACCGTAGCACTCTTCACAAGAAGAAATGTGTGGACCCGATTGTCGCCAAAACCGCGGGGGTTCTCAGATGCAGGCGTGCCCGCTTTCAGATACTCGACAGCCGTACGCGGCATGCGCTGCCACAAGCCATATCGCTCGAGAACGGCCAGTGCATCTGCGAACGTAGAGGTGTCTGGAACGGTGGGGCAGGTAATGTAATCGTAGGGGTCTCCGGTGACGTCCGACACGGTCAGATTGATTATCTCCGCTGGAAACGCTGCAAGGGCGAGGCGGCCGCCCTTTATTCGTGAGAGGTGCTTTCGCACAGCATTGATCTCGCGGATGCTCGCTCCGCACTCGAGGAGCAGGCGGTGTACTTCTCGCTTCTCCTCGAGAGTGACGCCGTCCACCGGACAGGGCCACAGGGCCGAGCTGCCACCGGTGATGGCGCAGAACACGATGTCGTTCTCTCTGGCCTGTCGTGCAAGACGCAACGCCTCCTGCGCAGCTTCGTAGCCTCGCCTGTCTGGCAGAGGATGGCTTGCCTCAACAACGCGTATGGCCCCTGTCTCCTTCTTCTGACCTTCTTTGACAACCACCAGACTGTGGCGTATACGTTTGCCGAGTATGTCTTCTAGGGCACGCGCAATGGGAAGGCTGGCCTTACCCGCTCCCAGCACGTAGATGTCTTCGCGCATGCCAAGGTCGTAGACGAGGTCGCCGACATGGAGTTGGTCTCCATCAAGGTGGATGAGGGCAGTGGTCGCCCTGTAAGGATTCAGCTGTTCGAGAGCGCACTCGGCGATGTCGAGTGCAGCCTTGCGCAGTGCCCGATTTCCATGTGACTCAAGTTCGGAGCGGTTTTGTATGTACATGGTGCCTGTACCTGGGCACGCTAGACCGGCCTGCGGAAGTTCCTGCCGGCGTAGACAGCTGCTGTTCCAAGCTCTTCTTCTATCTGCAGCAGGCGGTTGTACTTAGCCGTCCGCTCGCTGCGTACCGGTGCGCCCGTCTTGATCTGTCCGCCGTTGAGCGCGACAGCGAGATCGGCGATTATCGAGTCCTCGGTCTCGCCGGATCTCTCGGAGACGCAGACGCTGTAGCCGTTCCTGAACGCCATCTCGGCGGTCTCCATGGCCTCTGTCAGTGTGCCAATCTGGTTTACCTTCCACAGAACAGCATTGGCAGCTTTCTGCGTGATCCCTTTGGCCAGTCGCGACTTGTTTGTTACGAAAAGGTCATCGCCGACTATCTGCGCGTCGACTGCTGCCGTCAATTCGGCAAATCCCTCAAAATCATCTTCCTGCAGCGGGTCTTCAATAGAGGCTATCGGGTACTCTGCACACAGGTCCTGGAAGAATCTGATGGCTTCCTGTCTGCTTAGGGTTCTGCCTTCGAATCTGTATGTACCGGTGTGGCTGTCGTAGAGGTGGGTCGATGCACAGTCCAGCGCGTACACGATGTGCTCCTCATAGCCGGATGCCCGCACTGCGTCCCGCAATAGGTCGAGAGCTTCGCGCACCTTAACTATCGGCGGTACGACGCCACCTTCGTCGCCCACGTTGATGGCGAGCTTGCCATAGCGTTCGGCGGTTATCGATCTGAGGATCAGATTCACCTCGGCTGTCATCCTCAGCGCTTCGGAGAAGCTCTCGGCGCCAACCGGCATCATTATGAATTCCTGGAAACAGAGGTCATTGGATGACAGTTTCCCTCCGTTCACCAGGTTCATCATCGGCACCGGCAGCACGTGTGCCGTTGAATTGAGGTAGCGGTAGAGAGGCAGGTGCAGAGTGGCGGCGGCTGCGCGCGCTATGGCAAGGCTGACTCCTAGTATTGCATTGGCGCCAAGGCGACTCTTGTCCGCGGTGCCATCCAGTGCGACAAGATCCCGGTCGATGGCGCGCTGCTCGGTAACGTCACGGCCGACCAGCGTGTCGGCTATGGCGCCGTTGATGTTCTGTACAGCGGTGAGCACTCCCTTGCCGCCGTAACGGGGCCCGCCATCGCGAAGTTCGTATGCCTCGTATGAACCTGTGGAGCGACCGCTGGGCACGTCGGCGCGCCCTCTGAGTTCACCGTCAACGTGGACATCAACCTGGACCGTTGGCGTACCACGGCAGTCGATTATCTCGCGGGCTGCAATGTCTGTGATCCGAAATTGCTCTGCCACTCTCTGGCCTCCTTGTTGCTATTTCCCCTGCTGATCATCTGCCACACAACAATATCAATTCTGCTGGCGTGACTTTTGCTGTGGTCTCTCGCCAACCCCTGGCGAATACAGAATCGGTCGTGTGTAGTATACGATAAGTAGTTCTTTGCAGTGCGATTTCATTTCCCGGCGCGCTGGTTGGCTGGAGACCCCTGACGAACTCCTGGGGTCGTTGCAGGCCTACGTCTGCCACCGGCTTCGGCCCGCGGTGCGGCCAGTTCCTTGCTGCACTGTACTGCGGGAATTACTGCCACCTTGGTTCCACGCGCGCGCAGCCCTGGTGTGTTTCGGATGCCCCACAAATCCCATTGGCTATCCCTGTTGCATTCTGCTACAGCAGAGGGCCGGTCGTGTACATCAGGAGCATCTCATGATAACGGGAGTGCATCTCCTGCTTGCAAGGTTTGCCAGAAGCTACTGCTACGAGTTCCTCAAGAATGTGCTGCCCGACGTCAGGGACTGTCTCTTTACCCTCGATGATGGTACCAGCGTATACATCGAAATAGTCGCTCTGGGCGATGTCCTGTGGGCTGCTGAATATCTTTATCACCGGGGCGATGGGAATGCCACCAACAGCTACGGTATAGTTGTGCAGCATGGTCGGTAGACCTGCACCGTAGTTCAAACTCATTACCTGGGCGCCGCCGGCGGCGAATCCAAGAAATATCTGCGGCGTATTAGCCGATCCGTCCATGAAGTACATCCCTTTGTCCGCTGGTCGTTCTGCCCACTCCAGAACGCCGTGTATCGGACTCTTGCCCGACTTGGCGATGGCCCCGAGGGACTTCTCCTCCAGTGTGGTCATTCCACCCCGTATGTTGCCCGGCACGGGTTGTGAACCTCGTATGTCCACACCGGAGTCTTTCATGCGCTGCTCCATACGCAGGGCGACTTCGATAAGACGGGAGGAGACCTCTTCTGTTGCTCCACGTTGTGCCAGCAGGTGCTCGGCGCCAATGATTTCTGCGGTCTCCGAGAACATGAAAGTTCCACCCGCCTTCACTAGCTCGTCTGCCGCCCAGCCGACGGCTGGGTTGCAGGCCATAATAGATGCGGGAGTCGAGCCTGTGCACTTTGAGGCGAAGTTGAGATAACTGATGTCGAATGCTTCACGCCTGAGCAGCGAGGCGTCTGTCCTCATCTGTCTGGCTGTGCGGGTTCCTTTGGCGAGGGCGTTGTCGTAGCTCCCCTCCTTCTCGATCGTCACCAGCTCAACTGGCTTACCTGATGCGGCAATGCCTTCAGCAATGGGGTCGGCAGGCACCCCGTCACAGCCCACACCGACGACTATGGCTGCCGCGACGTTTGGATTGCAACCAAGGCCGACGAGTGCGCGAGAGATCGTCTCCTTGTCAGGAAGGATGTTAACGCATGCACCATTGTGGCACAGCGCGACTACTGGCCCTCCAACCTCGCTTGCGATGCGGTCAGCCAACTCATTGCCGCACTGCACCGCGGGGATTATTGCCACGTAGTTCCGCGCTCCTGCGCTGCCGTCTGGTCGTGGGAATCCCATGAATTCCATCTGCCTCTCCTTGCGGTCGCACTCGTGTTACTCCGGTCAACCGGCTACATGTAGTAGCCGTTCGCCGTCCACCCGCCGTCGACCAGCAGGTCCGTGCCCGTTATGCTTCGCGCCTCTTCCGATGAGAGAAACAGGACCGCATTGGCGATATCGTCCGGCGTGCTCATTCTGCCCAGCGGTGTCCTCCTGTTGATGGCGTCCGCATCTATCTTCCCCTGGCGCAGGAGGTTCTGGACGAGGTCAGTCAGTACATAGCCGGGTGAGACTGAATTCACCCTTATTCCGTACTTCGCAAGTTCAACTGCGAGCACCATTGTCAGGTTCATCACAGCGGCCTTTGAAGATGCATACGCGGTACGCATAGGTGGCCCTGTGTGTGCCGTGATGGAGGCAATGTTCACCATGACGCCACTGCCTTGTGCAATCATCACCTTGGCTGCCGCTCGTGAACACAGGTACGTGCCCTTGAGGTTGATGTCCACGGTGCGTTCGAAGTCCTCGAGCTGTTGCTCTATCAGGGGCATGAGTGGTTGACTGACTCCGGCATTGTTGACGAGAATGTCGAGACCACCGAATTCAGCAACAACTCTGTCTACCATGTGGCCGACCTGTTCTTCGTCACGCACGTCTGCTTCGATGGCGGTTACCTTATGGCTGAATTGCCTTGCTTCCTGTGCGGCCGCTTCAGCTGTTGCTTCGTGGGCAGCGTTGATAGCCACGTGTGCGCCTTCACGTGCATAGGCGAGTGCAATGGCCTTCCCTATTCCCCGCCCTGCGCCTGTCACCAGTACCGACTTGCCTTCGAATCGCATGTTACTCCTTCTGTACAGTCAGACCCGGCCCGACTGGATGTCCTCAACCAGATCACGCACGGCATCATCGAGGGTAAATCTGGGCTGCCAGCCCCAGTCCTTTCGAGCCGGGGCATCATCCGGTATCTTCTGAATACACTCATACTGTGTCTCCATGACGTGCTGATACTCGGGGTCGAACTCCATGGAAATCTGTGCGCCGGGGATATGCCTTCGCGTTGCCTCGACCAGTTCCTTGGTCGATGCTGAGAATCCATCCAGATTATAGATGCGTGTCGATAGCGATCGTTCGCTCGCGTGTGCAAGCTGCGCCAGACTTGAAGCTGCGTCCTTGACGTAGATGAAGCGCAGTGTGAGAGACTCTGCCACCTGGATCGTGAACGGGCGACCTCTGGCGCATTCCTCGATGACAAGTGATGTGTAGGCGCTCCAGCCTGAGCCCTTGACTCTCCCTGGGCCTATAATCGAGAGGAAGCGCACGGCCCTGAAATCGATACCGTATGTCCTGTTGTAGTGCAGGCCGAGTTGCTCACTGCAGACCTTCGAGGTTCCGTACATAGTCGGTGGCGTCTGCGGATAGTCACCGGGCACGATATCCGGCAGATTTGAGCCGAACGTGGCCGTCGTGCTGGAGTAGATGAACTGTCTCGAATCGAACAGACGTGCTGCCTCAAGCATGTTGAATGTGCCGACGACATTGACTGCGTACCCTGCTGCGTGGTCTATCTCGCATGCGGGTGGCATAAGTGCGGCGACGTGGTAGATCGTCTCCGGTTTCGCCTGTTTCACTGCTCCAAGCACCTGTGCCCAGTTGGTGAGGTCTGTGCGGTAGAGTGTAACGTGCCCTCTGAGGTCGTCCGGCAGCCGACTCTCCGGGACGAGGTCCAGAATGGATACATCCTCACCGTCTGCTACGAGCAGGCGGGCAAGCTCCTTACCTACCATACCGGCGCCGCCGGTTATCAGGCTTCTTCCCATTAGTCTCTCCTTGTTCCATATGAGGACAGCATCAGGCGTATATGTCGGAGTTTGCCCTGATATCGTTCACGAAGTCGGCCACAGCTTCCTCGAGCGAGAATCGTGGCGCCCAGTCCCAGTCTTTGCGCGCAAGCGTATCGTCGAGCCGCTCCGGCAGGTTCTTGACGAGCTGTATCTGCGTCTCATCTGGCTTGAACTCGAGTCTTGCGTCTGGCACGGCCTTCACTATCGCGTCATACAGCTCCTGTCCTGTCACTGTCATGCCATACAGGTTGTAGATGCGGGTCGTTAGACGGTTCTCCGGCGCCCACCGCAAGTCATACAGGCCCCAGGCTGCATCCTTCACATAAAGCACGGCGATAGAAGTGGCAGGCTCAACGTAGATACTGTAGAGGCGACCCATGGCTGCTTCCTGCACCGACTTGTACAGGTATGCGCTCTGGGCGCTGTCCACCCGCCCCATGCCTAGAATGGGAGTCAGGCGCACGCCTCTGAAGTTGAGCCCAAACCGGCGGTGATAGTACTCCCCCAGTCGTTCGCAGCAGACCTTGGTGACCCCGTACATGTTCACGGGGTGCTGTGCCGCGTCGTTCGGCACAATAGGTGGAACGTCTCGTCCGTATGTCGCCAGCGTGCTGATGAACATGACCGATTCGACACCGAACATGCGGGCCGCCTCAAGGACGTTGTATGTCCCGTTGACATTGACGGCAAACGCTCCCTGCGGGTTTTGTTCACTGCCGGGCGGCAGCATTGCGCCGGCGTGGTAAATGCAGTCTGGCTTGCTGGTACGTACTGCGTCAAGTACATGTGACCAGTTGCCAATGTCACCACGTATCAGGGTAATCTTGTCCATCAAATTGCGAAACAACTTCGAGCCGCCCGCTATGTCGAAGATGGTGACTTCCTCTCCCTGCTCAAGGAGCAGGGTTGTGAGATGGTATCCGATGAATCCAAAGCCGCCGGTAATGAGGCTCCTGGCCATCTAAACGCACCCCCTTTTCAGATTGAGAAGTACTTCAAGTCGCGGGTCCTGTCTCCATGTGTTGAAATTGTAGAATCCCAGCTCCTCACCTTTGGTCGTTTCGCCGGATGCGACGGCCAGTACTTTGTCAAAGATGCGTTTGCCTACGGATTCTATGGACTCGGTCCCCTCCATGATGGTGGAAGCGTTGATATCCATGTCCTCGGCCATTTTAGCCCATGTCTCCGGGTGTCCTGTGACTTTGACAAGTGGGCATATGGCGTGACCGAAGCTTCCGCCTCTGCCAGTAGCGAAGACGATGATGTTGGCGCCCGCGGCTGCCTGGTACGTCATTGCCTGCAGCTCTATGTGGATGCCTCCGAGAAGGTAAAAGCCGCCTTCGGCCGGCAGCCGGTCAACTCGCTCTGCGGTTGCCTGGAGTACGCCTTTGATCGGACGGTGGCCACTCTTATGGACGGCACCGAGCGACTTCTCTTCCAGTGTGGTGAGGCCGCCTTTGATGTTTCCTCCACACATGAAGTCGACGCTTGCGCCGGGTACAGTCCAGCGTTTCTCCTCGTCGCCGACCCAACTCAGTATGTCCTGTCTCACCTGTTCGTTTATCGCACGCCTGGCGAGTTCCTCTTCAGCCCCGATGGCTTCGATTGGTTCGGTCATAACCACGCGTGCACCGGCGTCAACCATCAAATCGGACATAATGCCGATTGCCGGGTTGGCTGCGATGCCACTGGACGTATCGGACCCGCCGCACTTCACACCGACGGCAAGCTTGCTGATATCGAACGGTCTGCGTTGCTGTCGTGCCGCATCGGCAGTCATCTTCTCGAGTATCTCCCTGCCTCGTGCGATGGCACGTCGTGTGTTGCCGATTGCCTGGATGTCCACAATCTCCACTGGTTTCCCGAAAGCGGCAATCTGCTCGGCTATAGGTTCCGCTCTTTGACCTTCGCAGCCCATTGCAACAAGGAGCGTCCCATAGATGTTTGGATTTGCGGCGGCGCCAACGAGTATAGGCACGACCTCCAGCGCGATGCATCCATGGTATTGGGTCACTGCTACTGCGCCGGGAATGCCTGCAGCCATCTGTTGAGCGGCGGGTTCACTACAATCGCATATCGCTATTGCGAGCACTGTATTGCGCACACCTACGAGACCGCCTGGTCGTTCATATCCATGGAATTCCATTCGCGTCACCTCCATAAAGGCCGGGCTGCTATCGGTGGCCAAGCATGTTTGCAGTCAATGGCATACGGTCGCTCCTCACGTTGTGGATATGGACGTAGTCGCCCTCTGATATCGGCTTGGAAGCCCTGCCGATCTTGGCACCGTACTTGATGACGTCGGAGCCTTCAGGGATGGAGCAGAGGGCTACCTTGTGCCCAAGCGGTAGTGTGTCATTTGCCTTGACTATCTTGACGATTTCCCGTGACGTGGAAAGAATCTCGACCTCTTCGCCCGATTCAACTGCGGAAAGGGCAGTAGCGACGTTGTCCCTTGGGTCCATCGCGATTGCCTTCTTCATATTCCGTGCTCCTCTCTACTGGGTCTCTGTCTGTCCTCCCTCCGGTGCAGGAGGGCGTGCAGACACATACCTCCCCCCAAGACCCTGGGGATCGAGGAGATCTCGACCTCCTGGGCGGTCCGTGGTGTAGGGTGGCAGGAAATGCTAGGCTTTCTTCGCGGCCTCTTCCACTTTTGACTCGGGTATCAGCCCTTCGTCGATGGCGATCTGGGCTGCCCAGCGCGCGGCCCTGCCGCATACATCCGGGCAATGAGTGCTGTGCCCGCCTGCCTTGAGAAACTTCTCCATCTCGTCTGGGTCGGGAAGGTAGTATGGCCTGCCGAAGATCTTCATCTGGATTTCGCGGCAGATGACCGAGCCATACTCGTCGATGAATTTCCGGTGCAGCTGTCGTGCGTTGGCAAAAGCCTCGAATCGCACCCTCTCAGGGTCGGCGAAGTTGTCACGCTCGCGCCCCTTGAGTAGGCCCAAGAACAGAATGCCGCCGACATACGCGCCACAGCTTCCGTCGCCCACAGTGGCACCACCGCCGGCGTAGCCGCTCATCGACTTGAATACGTCAGGGTTAGGCATGTCAAACGTATCCTGCAGTGCCGCCACGACAACCTGCCCGCAGCCGCCGTACTGTTCCTCGTACTTGAATCCGAGGTCGTAGGCTTTCTGCAGCAGCTTCTCCTTTGTCTTCGGCTCCATTTTCCTGTTTCCTCCTTTATTTTTTACCCTCGTTCCGTCGGCAAGCAGTGGGGGATGTCCCCGAGCAGGTCCGACGTACGTGTCGATTCCGGGTGTTTTGGCCTTGGTCGCCTTGACCGGCGCGGTTTGTATGATTTCTTCGTAGAGTTACTGCTCTCTTTCCTCCCGGGTTGTGTTGGCGGACGGCGCGATTACAACTCCATGAGGCGAGGCTCCGAACGAAAGAGTTGTTAGAAGACCGGTCCTATTCTCCACATTTCGAGCACTTCACGGTATCTGGGAGCCATCTCAACTTTGGTGGGTCTCCCCGATGCCGTCTCGATGATTGTGTCCAGCAGTCGCTGACCGACATCGGCGACACTCTCAACCCCCTCAATTATGGTGCCCGCGTACACATCGAAGTAGTCCAATTCGCTCTTGACCTGTGGGCTGCTGACGATCTTGATGACCGGCAGGATGGGTAGATTGCCGAGTGACGAGGCGGGCATGCCTCTGAACTTTGCGGGTAGTCCGCCTCCGTACCCGAAGGTCATCATCTGTGCGCCAGCTGCCGCAAGGCCGAGTTCCATTTGAGGTGTGTTCGCTGAACCGTCCATGAAGTATAGACCTTTGCCTGGCAGCCGGTCGCCCCATAGGATGACGTCACTGAGTGGTCTTGTTCCGCTCTTGGCTATCGCGCCGAGCGATTTCTCTTCAATAGAAGTGAGTCCGCCCTTGATATTGCCGGGGGTTGGCTCAGACCCCAGTATGTCAACTCCGGCATCGGAGATACGTTTGTCCATGCGGGCCACTGCATCGAGCACTTTTTGTGCTACCTGTGGCGTCGCTCCCCGGCGTGCCAGGATATGTTCTGCTCCTATCAGTTCGGCAGTCTCCGAGAACACGGCTGTGCCGCCGGTATCCACTATTCGGTCGACTACCCAGCCTGCAACCGGGTTGCAGCCCAGCGCCGACGTCGTGTCCGAGCCGCCGCACTTGACCGCAAGCCGTATCTCGTCGAGTCCGAACGGCTCGCGCCTGAGAAGAGAGGCATCAGACTTCATCTGTTTTGCGAAACGGATGCCCTTGGACACGACCGTGTCGTAGTCGCCCTCACGTTCAATCGTAAGCACCTCGACTGGCTTCCCGGTGGTCGCGATGTCAGCCGCCAAGTCGACCGCGGAGATGGAATCGCACCCGATTCCCAGCACGATGGCTGCGGCTACGTTCGGGTTCTGGCCCAGCCCCGATAGGACAAGCTTCGCCCTTTCGTTATCGGGTCCCACATGGACGCATGGCTGGTTGTGCATCAGCGGTACTACGCCTGCGCCAGCCTCGTCCGCGATTCGACATGCCATCTCGTTGGCGCACCTCCCCGCCGTGATGAGTGCCACCATATTGCGTACTCCGACGCTACCGTCAGGTCGGCGGTAGCCCATGAACTGGTCCATATCACGTCTCCTTTCCAGCGCTATGTCTCATCTATTCGGCCCATGTATGCACCCTTCATTGCAGAAGTTGCAAGCTGGGTGTATGCTCCCAGTATCCCACTCGTGTACTTCGGCGGCTTCGGTGTGAACGAAGCCCTGCGCTTGGCCAGTATCGCCTCTATTTCCTCCGGTGTCTTCCTCTCTCCCGCGACGCCGACGATGTTGAGCCCACGTTTCTTCAGGCTGATCTCGACGAGATCGCCGTTCTCGACAAGCGCGATGGGGCCATCTGCCGCGCCTTCAGGGCTCACGTGGCCGATGACTGGGCCGGCTGTCGCACCGGAGAAGCGTCCATCTGTGATGAGAGCAATCGATGACCTGTATTTCTCTATGCCGACGATAGCCGCCGACGTCAGGAACAGTTCCGGCATTCCGCAGCTGCGTGGTCCTTCGTAACGCACGATGGCAACGTCGCCCGGTTCAAGTTTGTAGCCAGTTACTGCAGCGAAGCATTCCTCTTCGGAATCGAAGACCACGGCACGACCAACGTGCTCATACATCGCCGGATCACAGGCACTGTATTTGAACACGGAGCCGTCAGGAGCAAGGTTGCCTTTGAGCACCGCCACGGAACCCCTCTTGCTCTTGGGATCATCTGGGTCGCGGATCACGTCTGTCCGCATCAGCTGACGTGATCCGTCGACCGTCGCGTAGTTGCTCAGGTAGCCCTCTCCCATCCTGAAGAAGTCCGTTCTCTTTACGGCCTCGAGGTTCTCACGGACTGTCCTGCCAGTGACGGTGAGTACATCCATGTCGAGCAGACCACTGTCCGCCAGCAGCATAATTACGCGCTGCACCCCACCGGCGAACCAGAACTGGCGGGATGAGTACTGTCCCGCTGTGTGAATGTTTGTGAGGTAGGGAGTCTTTGTACCCAGCTCATCGAATAGTGATACGTCAAAGGGTACACCGGCAGCGTGTGCGATTGCAGGCAGATGAAGCAGCCCGTTTGTAGACCCGCCCGTCGCCTGGTGAATAACCACTGCATTTCTGAAGGCCGCCGGTGTCAGGATATCTCCCGCCTTGAGCCCGCGCTTCAGCAGGTCCATCACCATGTATCCTGCGTTGCGCGCGTTGTTCATCACGTAGCGCATCGTTGCGGGAGAGAGAGCAGTTGTGGGTGGCGCCATGCCGAGCGCCTCCGACATCACCTGCATGGTTGAGGCTGTTCCCATGAACTGGCAGGCACCGTCGCATGGCAGCGTGTGGTCCACGATAAAGGTGAATTCCTCCTTGTCGAGGGTTCCAGCTTTCACCTGACCATGGCCCTTGCCGACATCGCCTTCCATATAGTAGTAGGGGCCGACTTCGTTTGAGCCACCGGGAACGATGACCACTGGGAGCATGTCCTTCAGGCGAGCCGCAGCTATGAGGCACGCTGGCAGACCCTTGTCGCAACTCGACATAAGTATCGCGCCGTCGAACATGTGGGAATTTGCGTATATCTCAATCATGCTCGCGATGAACTCGCGGGACGCAAGAGGATAGTTCATCCCGTCATGGCCCTGTGCGATCCCGTCGCAGATGTCCGACGTTGTGTACTTGAATGCTGTGCCACCTGCTATCTCAACTCCCAGGCGCGCTTGCTGTACCAGACGGTCCAGGTGGTAGCTGCCTGGATGGGCCTCTCCTGCGGTTGAATGCACCATGATAAGCGGCTTGGCTAGGTCCTCTCTGGTGAAGCCCGCAGGTGCGTAGAGCGATGGCACTTGTGGGGAGCAAGCGTGGATTACATCGCTTCTCTTCTCCATGGTAAGCTCTTCCCTCCTGTTCCCTTGACTCTGCGTGCCATTAGATAATCATCCGGAAGTGGATATCGAACTCTCTGTGGCCAAGAATCTCCGCCTTGGTGAGGTCACCGTTGGCACATGCTACCACCTTGTCGAAGATCTCTTGGCCGACGGACTTAAGAGTACCCTCGCCATCAACGATGACGCCGGCATTGATGTCGATATTCGGCTCCATCTTGCTGTAGAGTACGCTGTTCGTAGAGACCTTGATTACCGGCGCAATGTTGGCCCCGACAGGTGTGCCGCGTCCTGTTGTGAAGACAATGAGATGACAACCTGCAGCCAGTAGTCCTGTATCGTTCATCACATCGGCGGCAGTGCCATCCATGATGATCAGGCCTTTCTTGCTTGGGTGTTGGCCATACTTGACCACTTCCATGATGGTCGTGCTGCCGCCTTTGCGGATGCAGCCGAGTGACTTCTCTTCGATACTGCTCAGCCCGCCCTTGATGTTGCCGGGCGACGGCTGAGTGCCTCGAATATCGACACCGCCTGTCATTGCCATCTTCTCCGCGTTGGCAATGATCTCGTAGATGTCACTGGCCACGCTTTCATCGAGCGCCCGGCGTGCCAGCACTTTCTCACACCCAAGCATCTCCGTCGTCTCGGAGAAGATGGCAGTGCCGCCTTCGGCGATGAGCTTATCCGCCGCGATGCCGAGAGACGGGTTCGCTGTCAGCCCTGAGAATGCGTCCGAGCCGCCGCACTCACACCCAAGAATCAGTTCCGAAAGCGGGATTGTTTCTCTCTTAAGTTTGCTGGCTTCCTCCACCATCTTCTGGACTATCGGCACGCCTTTCTCGATGCAACCGGGAGTGCCGCCGTCTTCCTGCACCATGACAACGTCGTACGGCTGGCCCATCTTCTCCAGTTCGGGGATGAGCACATCCGGCGTAACGACCTCGCATCCATTGCCGACGAGCAGGACGCTGGCGATGTTGCCATGGCTGCATATTCCCAGCATTGTTCTGATGACCTGTTCCTTGTCCTCACCCACGTGGCCGCACCCCGCACCATGAATTGCGTACACTGAACCAGGAACGCGCTCGCTGATCATACGTGCGACCTCTGAGGAACATACCACCGTGGGGAACACGAGTACATGATTCCGGATACCGACCTTACCTGTCTTTCTGCGATAACCCTGGAATTCCATTACTTGTCTCCTCTTCCTTTCTGGCTTTCCATGTTGTGCACGTGAACGTGCTGGCCTGGCTCGATCGGCTGTGTGGCCAGCCCTATTACCTCGCCATACTTGATGACCGGCTCGTGAACCGCGATTGATGAGAGAGCGACCTTATGGCCGAATGGGATGTCTTGCCTCAGCATTACAGAAGTCTCTCTGCCTTCCAGGGCAACGGTGATAGTCTCTCCCTGCTTCAGGTCCTGGAAGGCTGTGGCTACGTTGTCCCTGGTGTCGATAAGGATAGCTTTTGGTTTCATGTTTTCCAGAGTCCTCCATCATCTGTTCTTGTGTTAATGCACGCGACAATCTACCCGTGCGATGTCTGCTAAAGGGTGTCGGGGGCAATACACATCGGACCTGTACCCACTTCGCCCCGGGATGCTGCATGTATCAAGATGAGTTTCCGGGCGGTCCAGTACACGTGTGGAGGATGCTATTGTAACGCTCACCTTTGTTGCAATGTCAACGGGACCGCGTGCCCAGATTGTACTCCAGCAGTCTCGCTCGTGCCAGTGTTGGTGCTCCGCTCACTGTTTGTAGCTCCTTCAGGCACTCCTACAGGTCACTAGTCTGTCGCGGAGTGTAGCGATTCTCTATAATGGCCGACATACCACTTCAGGAGGCGGCACTATGCTCCCATCAAGCAAAGAACGGTTTCGCGGTATATGCCACTTTGAGCGACTGGGCGACCTCATGCTCATCACTCCCTACTTCCATGACTTCTGGACGGAGACCCTCGATGAGTGGGTGAAGCAGGGTGCTCCGCCGGAAATCAGGCAAAGCAGGTTCCGTGGGGAGTACTTCCACCTCGATCACATGAGGATGCTCCGTGAGATTGACCTTGGCATGTTCATGGACAAGAGTATCGATGTCGGCGGCGCACAGTACGTGTATGGCATACCGCCTGTTGTTCCGCGCTTTCAGGTCGAGATTGTTGCAGAAGACCAGGAAAACATAGTCCTTGTCAACGAGGGCGGACAGAAGATACGTACGTCGAAGAAGCATCCTGAGAAGATGCCGATGTATCTCGATTTTCCGGTCAGGGATCGTGCAACTTGGGAAGACTACAAGAAGCGCCTTGACCCTTGGAGCCCCGGGCGATGGCCTCCTGACTGGGATGAATATGCGCAGCGTATCAACTCCAAGACGGAGCCCGTAATGCTCAATGTTGGCGGCCTGTTCGGCTACATCCGCGAGTGGATGGGCCTGGAACCGCTTCTTTACATGCTGTACGACGACCCTGTTCTGGTCGAAGACATGATGGAACACGTGACATATCTGCAGACAGAGGTGGTCAGAAGGGTACTGGCGGATATTAGGGTGGACTGCGCCATGTACTGGGAAGATATGTGTTTCAAGACCGGCCCTCTCATCTCGCCCGGGATGTTCAGGAAGTTCATGGTGCCTCGGTACCGCAGGGTCACAGAACTCCTGCGGTCCGCAGGTGTGGATTCCATCTTTGTGGACAGCGATGGCAATCTGACGCAACTGATACCGCTGTGGCTGGAGGCTGGAATTAACGGTTTCTGGCCGCTCGAAGTGGCGGCTGGCAATGATGCGGTTGCTCTGCGCAAGCAGTATGGCCAGGATATCCTGCTTGCGGGGAATATCGACAAGCGTGCTTTCCTGAAGAGCCGCTCCGTACTCCGCGAGGAAATAATGAGAAAAGTGCCTTGCCTGCTCGAGTCAGGTGGCTATTTCCCGTCACTCGACCATCTTGTTCCCCCCGATGTGCCATTGGACATGTATCGCTATTTCATCAACACGCTGCGTGAGGTAGCCGGTCTTGAGAAGATAACGTGGTAGTGTGCTGACTCCCTGGTATGGAACGGGGGGAAGCCCTGCGGCTTCCCCCCTCGATGCCTTGCTTTTTGAGCAGTCCTAACAGATGGCGTTGTCGGGGCTCAGTATGTTGTTCGGGTCGAAAAGCTTCTTGATGCCCAGCATCAATTCGCGTGACTTCGGGTCGAAGCTCATCTCCATTTGCGGCAGCCTTGTCTTACCCATGCCGTGCTCACCGGACACAACGCCGCCGAGCTTGAGTGCCGCTGCGTATATCTCGTTTTTCGCATCCTTGAGTACGCCACGCTTCTCGAACTCCCACTCGAGATTCGGATGCAGGTTGCCGTCGCCTGCGTGCCCCACGACGGGTATGAAGATACCATACTTCTCACCGACAGCGTCGATTGCGTCGAGCAGGTCGGGAATTGCGGCCGGAGGCACTGTGACGTCAAGCGCGTCGGCATTCCTCGGCTTCATGGCGTTTCCTACTTCGCTTCGTATCTTCAGGATCACTGCCTGCTCTGCAGAGGTCTCAGCCATAAGCACGTCAACAGCGCCGTTTTTGTCTGCTATCTCAGAAAGCTGCTCGCACATCGAGTAAAGCTGGTCATCATTTGCCTCAGCCATGATGATGATGAGCTGCGCCGAGCCCTGTTTCGCGGGCCACGTCATGTTGACATGGTTCGCAGTATCCTCCATGAGCGACTTCTCAGTGTACTCAATGGCCATGGGGATGATCCCGGCCTGGAGAATTTTCGGTACCGTGGCAATGGCTGCCCTCCGGTCATCGTAGGAGACCACAAGCGTCGCCGTCGCACCGAACTTGGGGTACAGGCGCAGCGTCGCCTTCGTGATGATGCCCAGTATTCCCTCGCTGTCGATGATGAGATGCATTAGGTCAAGCCCGGTGTTGTTTTTCAGCAGCTTCCCACCCATCTGGACGATCTCTCCTGTTGGCAGGACGACCTCCATGCCCTTGACGTAGTTGCGCACGACGCCGTACTTCACCGCCCGTGTGCCGCCTGCGTTGCACGCGATCATGCCGCCGACCTGAGCACCTTCATCGCCGGGATGCGGTGGGAACAGAAGATCATTGTCCTCGACTTCCTTGAGCAGGTGCTCGAGAGTTACGCCTGCTTCGCTGACGACCATCATGTTGTCCTTATCCACCTCGATTATCTTGTCGAGGCGCTCGAGAGACAGCACAATGCCATCCCGTGTCGGTACGGCTGCGCCAACCAGCCCCGTACCGCCACCCCGCGGATACACAGGTGTCTTCTCTTCATTTGCCAGCTTCAGGATCGCGGATATCTCTTCAGCGTTGGCCGGTTTGACGACGACAACGTTGTCGGCTGGCTTCGGCAGCACACCGAGATATGTTTCATCAGCAAGGTAACTCGTTATCTGGTCGCGCTTCGTTACCACCCATTCGTCGCCCACGATCTTCTTGAGTGCATCAACGTTTATCATGGTGAATCCTCCTCGTCAGGGATGCGCAAGATATGACTCTTCTCCGCTGGTGGGATTGCTGTGCGGGTTGAACTCTTGCAGCCAATTCAAAAACAGAAAGCTGCACAACCCTCGCACGGAGGGATGTGCCACGCTTCAGCTGGATGGTATGGTACCGTGTTTGCCGTTGCTTTTCAATACGCACTGCCTGTGTGTGTCCGCTGACTTCCCTGCCAATCTCGTACTGTGTTCGTAGGGGAAGCTCAGATAGTCCATCATGTGAAGGAGAGGGAGTGTCCTCACTCCCTCTCCTTCGTTTAGAACTTGATCATCTGGTGCGGCAGCCACATGATGATGTCGGGAAAGATGATACACAGCGCAAGGGCGACCACGATGATGATGACGAACGGAATGACGCCCCTGATAATGTGTCCGGTCTCAATGCCCCATTCGGGTGGCGCGAGGCCTTTCAGATAGAAGATGGCGTAGGCGAAAGGCGGTGTCAGGAATGACATCTGCAGGTTGATACAGATCATCATGGCGAACCACAGGGGGTCGAACCCCAGCGCTTCTCCAATGGGGCTGACGAGCGGGATCATTACAAAAAGGATGCCGAGCCAGTCGATGAACATCCCGAGGATGAAGATGATGAACATCGTCAGGCCGAAGATACCCCACTTACCACCCGGGGCCGACATGAGCAGGTTGCTCACAGCTTCGCCTCCCCCCAGGCGGAGGAAGACTCCAGTGAACATGCTCGCCCCAAGGCCGACCGCCATGGCCATGGCGCCGATTCTCAGCGTATCGCGCGACGTGTTCCTCAGCAGTTCGAGGTTGAACCGCCGGTAGGCGACTGCAAGCAACGTCGCTGCGACAGAGCCTACTGCTGCTGCCTCGGTCGGTGTCGCAATACCGAAGAAGATGCTTCCCAGTACTGCAGCGATGATGAACAGGGGGGGAAGCAGTCCCTTGGTCAGGGCAACGACTTTCGTGCCGAACGAGACCTGCCTTTCCTCCTCGGATGGCAGCGGTGCGACCTGTGGCTTGGTGATGCACCGGATAATGATGTAGGTGATGTAGAGGGCGGAGAGCAGGAAGCCGGGCATGAACGCGGCCATGAACAACTTGCCCACAGATATCTGGGCCATGGGCCCGTAGATAACCAGCATGATGGACGGTGGGATGAGGATGCCGAGGGTGCCGCCGGCGCAAATAGAGCCGGAAACGAGCTCCTTGTCGTAACCACGCTTTAGCATGGTCGGTGCGGCGATCACGGCCATCGTGGTAACCGAGGCGGCGACGACACCGACGCAGGCAGCAAGGACGGTGCCCATGAGGATTGTGCCGATGGCGAGCCCGCCACGGATACCTCCGAACACAGTGAGGATGCCGTCATACAGCTTCTCGGCCGCGCCGGACTTCTCCACCATTATGCCCATGAATACGAACAGTGGCACAGCAAGGAAGGTGTAGTTGTAGAGCTGTCCCAGAATGCGCAGGTGGAGAATCTTGAAGGTTGCCGGGCCGAGCGTCATCAGGCCGACGAGGAGCGCGACTGCGCCGAGCGAGATGAAGAGAGGGTAGCCGAGGAGCACTCCGATGAGGAGCCCTCCGAACATGATGAGTACTACTGCAAGGGGGCTGAGTTCGAGTCCTACCATGGCTGTTCACCCCCGTGCTTGAGCACCATGATGTCCTTGAGGAACGTCGCTATGCCCTGCACAAAAAGCAACACCATGCCTGCTGCAACCGCCATCTTGTAGGGCCAGGTGATAGGCGACCAGGCACAGCTGTTGTCGACCTGGTTGATAGCGAGGGCGAAGAAGGCGTCCTGAACGAACAGTCTGGTGACGACGAAGAAGAGGGGGAAGAAGAACAGCAGGGTGAACACGACCTCGAGTGCCGCCCGGAACCTTGGCGAGAACTTCATGGAGATGATGTCGACCCTCACGTTCGCGTTGATGCGGTGGTTGTTGGCGAGACCGAGGGCGATGAATACGGCGCCGAGCATCTGGGTTATGGCCCAGGCCCATATGGTGGGCGCATTCATGACATACCTCATGAAGACCTCATAGGTGGTCGCGAGGATAACGGCGATGATGATCCACTTGTCGAACTCGGCGACCAGCTGGCTCATCCTGCCGATCCCCTCCGTGATCCTTCGAATTACGGTCATGTTAGTCCTTACTCCAGTGCAGGGGACCGCGGGTGCTGTGCCCCGGGTCCCCTGACCTTGTGTCGCTGGGTTGGGGGTGAACTAGTCGGCGAAGTCGAACAGTGAGTAGCTGGGTGCGACCTCCTGCGTTGCAAGCCTCATGGTCTTGTAGAAGGCCTTCTGATGTTCGAACACCTTGGCAAAGGTTGCATCCTCGGCGGCATACTTCTTGCAGATCTCGAGACCGGCCTTGGCAATATCGATCTGTGCCTGGTCGGTTAGTTCGACTGTCTCGGTGCCATAGTCTGCATATTTCTGCATGGCTTCGCCGTCTGCGTAGAGGTCGTGGAGGAAGTGATCAACTACGCCGACCTTCCACTGGTCAATGAACTCATCCTGCAGAGAAGGTGGAAGCTCGGCCCAAGCGTCATTGTTCACCAGGACGTATGTCATCCAGGAGGGAGAGTGGATACCAGGGACACCGATGTACTTCGTAATCTCATGGAATCCCATCGGCCAGTTCTGCGATGGCGGGCAGTATTCGAATGCATCGATGACGCCGCGCTGTGCCGACTCGTACAACTCGGAGCCGGACAGCGTCACGACGGACGCGCCGTAGCTCTCGAGAACTTCAGCCCACATGCCCATCGTCCTGAACTTGACACCTTTGAAGTCTTCCAGGCTCTGCAGCTTCACGTTGGAATGGCAGAACAGCTCTGCGGCGCCTGGGATGGCGCCGACAGAAGTGACGCCATAAGGGGCCCAGATTTCGTTCGCGAGTTCCTGTCCGCCGCCGATGTAGTACCACGCGAGGAACTCAATGGGGTTTGCACCTCCCGGGAGACCGCTGGCTGTCAGCAGATATCCGGCAGGACCGATGAGCTTGACCTGGGCGACGCCGTTGCCCCAGCCACACTCGGCAACACCCTGCTGGAGGGCTTCTACGATGTCGTATGCCGGAACAATCTCACCACCAGGTGAGACCGTCATCGACATCGCGCCGTTCGTGGCCTTTTCAAGAGCCTCACCGACTTCAACGCAGTAGTTGAAGTGCGGGGTTCCCGACGGATGTTCGTGGAGGAACGTCCAGTTGAACGTCTTCCCCTCAGGGGCCGCCGGTGTTCCGGTTTCTTCGCTGTCACTCTGCTCCGGTACTGTCCCCTCGTCGGGTGTCGCAGGGGCGGAGCAGCCGACGGCGACCAAGCTGACTACTGTCAGCGCTGCCACGAGAAAGATAAGCAGCCTTGTCTTCACGTCTTTTGCCTCCTTCTAAGATTAAGCCTGTTGGGCTTGCTGCGTTGGGTACTCCTCTCCTTGGGAAGCTATACGCGGTCCTCCCGGCACCGTGGTGGACCGGCGTATGGCTGTTGTGTGTCATACACTAAGAGTCAACAGGACCATCGGCACGACAATCTGCTCCGAGACAAGCAGGCGCCGAATTGGCGACAAACAGTATATAGTTTTTCGTCGTGAATCCCTGCTGCCACGAGATACACGAACTGACATCAGGAAACCACGAAATTCTATACTGGCGGATGTGAGGTAGGCAATACCCCGGCCGTTGGTTATGGTCCTGTCACGCAGATGCCGTTATATGTCCCCTGGTGCAGCAGTTCAGCGCACGTGCCGCGGCCAGAGGCTACCTCCACTGCTTCGTCGAGGAGTCGCCGACCGCTCTTCTCCACTGAACCATCCACCGTCAGGTCGATGCAGACATCAATGTTGTCGCTCATGCGGGCGAAGGTCTGTGGGTTGCCCGTGACTTTGATGACCGGGACGAAAGAGAAGCCCACAGGTGTCCCGCGACCCGTTGAGAAGAACAGGACGTTTGCTCCTGCTGCGGCAAGACACGTGAGGTTCTCGGAGTCCATGCCCATGCCGTTCACAATGAACAGTCCTGCTCCCTCCGGTCGTTCTCCGTACTCGACCACCCCAGTTATTTCGGTCGTACCGCCTTTGGAGATGGCGCCAAGCGATTTCTCCTCGATGGTAGTGAGCCCGCCTTCGATGTTCCCCTTAGCCGGGTTTGCACCGCGCATGTCGACACCCATGTCCAGGAATCGCTGCTCGCAGGCGGCAACCATGTCGAGGATGCGTTGACCCAGCTGACGATCCTTCGCGCGCGCCGCGAGCAGGTGTTCCGCGCCTATGAACTCCTGGGTCTCGCTGAATATGCCGGTGCCCCCCTCCGAAATGAGGATATCAAAGGCACTCCCGATGGCGGGATTGGCGGCCAGTCCCGAGCTGGTGTCGGAACCACCGCATTCGGCCCCGAATACGAGAGTGGATAGGGGGCAGGGTTCCCTCTGGGTGCGCTGGGCCTCTGCTGCGAGCATGCGTGAGAGGCGTGTCCCTTTGGCCACGGTGTTGACGGTGCCACCGTCTTTCTGTATCACCAGAGTCTCTACCGGCTTGCCGGTTACGGCCACCTGCTGGGCGATGCGGTCGACGTCCGATGGTTCACAGCCAAGAGACACATAGATGACTGCCGAGAGATTCGGGTGTCTGCCTAGGTTTACAAGCGTCCTCTCAAGTACGTCCAGTTCGTCCGGTGTGTGATCACACCCCTGGAAATGTGAGAAAAGCACGCATCCCTCTACGTTGCCTGCAATCTGGCGTGCGGTGTCACAGGAGCATCCAACCGTTGGGATGATGCCCACGTAGTTGCGCGTACCAACGCGGCCGTTAGCGCGGCGATATCCAAGGAAGTCCATCCACACCTCCGTGGCCCGAGTTGAGATGCCTAAGGGACAGCAAAACGCGGGCAATGGATTGCCCGCGTATGGTAACTGCTGTCATGATCGTACGCAAGGGTTGCAGTGGCGTTTAGGCGCAGACAGTCTGCTCGTCTGCCTCACGCATGTTGCGCAGTGCAGCCGTCAGGCGAGGCACGATTTCGTACAGGTCGCCAACTATCGCGTAGTCCGAGACCTCCAGGATGGGTGCCGTTGGATCGTTGTTGATGGACACGATAGTGTCGGCCATCCGCATGCCAATGAGGTGCTGGGAGCTGCCGGATACTCCAACGGCCAGATAGAGTTTCGGCTTGACTGTGTGACCGCTGAAGCCCACCAGTTGTTCCTTGTCGAACCAGCCGGCGTCCACGAGTGGCTTGCTGCATCCTACGACACCGCCGATGGCATCGGCCAGTTCCTGTAGCATCTTGATATCCTCGGGCTTGCGAATGCCGCGCCCCCCACAGACGATGATATCTGCCTCGGATATGCCGATGGTCTCCGCCTGCGCAGACGGCACACGTGAAAGTATGGCCAGCGGCTCGACCAACGCGACGGGCCTGCGCACAATCCTGCCATCGCGTTTGCAGTCGCGCGGCAGCGCCTGCATGACTTTGTAGCGCACCGTTGCCATCTGCGGGCGCGTGTCCGTCTTGATGTGCGCAAGGATGTTACCGCTGAAGGCCGGTCGTATCTGTATAAGGTGACGCTCCTGGTCGACCTCCAGCGCTGTGCAGTCAGCCGTAAGGCCTGTACCAAGTGCTGCTGCCAGCCTTGGCCCAAGCGAGCGCCCTATGGCGGTTGCTCCAAGCAGCAGGACCTCGGGTTTTGTCTCATTCACGAGGTCGACCATGTTACGCCGGTAATTCATGATGTCGAACGTCGCGAGTGCCTTGTCCTCAAACAGGTAGACCACATCAGCACCACGGTAGATAAGTTCGTATGCTTCTGCCTCGATGTCATCTCCGATCAACGCGGCGGATAGCTCTACCCCGAGTGTATCCGCAATCTCCCTGCCTTTGCCGAGTAGCTCGTACGCGACCGGGTGTACCCGGCCCTCCGTCTGCTCGGCGAATACCATCACTCCACGTGTCTCAGCCATTGCTACAGTACTCCTCCGCTCTCCAGTCTCTGCAGCAGCGTAGTTACCGCTTCATCAGGGTTTCCCTCAAGTCGCTCTCCTTTTCGTCCCTCGATAGGTGGGACGACGACTCTGGTGAGTCGTGTTGGAGAGCCACGGAGACCAAACCGCTCCGGGTCGGCCACATCTTTCAGTTCTTCGGTGCCCCAGTGTTCGATCCTGCTGGCCAACGCCCTGTAGATTTGCAGAGGTGTTGCGTACCTCGGTCGAGGTCCCTTGCGTGTAACGGTCAGCAACAAGGGAAGCGAGGCTTCGGCCACATACAGGCCATCGGACATGTCGACCAGGGCCTTCAATTGCTTATCTACTGTTAGGATCTCCCGGACGTATGTGACGTGTGGTATGCCGAGCCACTCGGCCAGTTCCGGGCCCACCTGGCCGGTATCTCCATCGACTGTCTTCTCTCCGCAGACTACAAGGTCATATCCGCCCAGCTTCTTTATGGCGACCGATAAGGTGTAGGAGGTCGCACACGTGTCGGCGCCGGCGAATGCCCTGTCAGCCAGCAGAATGGCCCGGTCAGCGCCACGGGCGAGGCACTCCCTCAGAGATGAGATGGCTTGCTGTGGCCCCATGGAAATAACCGTGACCTCTCCTCCGTACTGATCGCGAACACGCATGGCTACTTCAAGCGCCTGAAGGTCAACCGGGTTCACTACCCCAGGGGCGGAACTCCTGTCGACCCGGCCAGCGACGGTGTCGAACCGGACTCGCTCCATGTCTGGCACCTGCTTGACTGGTACTATTATTCGATACATCGTCCTCTTCTCCTCCCTGTTTTTTGGTCTAACCTGCCTCATGCATCTGCCCATGCGCAACAGTGCAGCCCGTGGGCGAGTCTGTATGCAAGAATCGGAGCTGGCTTCCGCCGCCAGGCGATACCTGGATCTGGCGGTCCTGCATCGCTGGCATAGCCCTGCGATGCGTGAAGCTGAGACAACATACCGGCGGGGCAGCCGGTTCGTCCGGCTGCCCCGCCGGGCTTCAGTTTAGCTACAACTGTGAAGCCTAGTCAAATTGAACGTAGGCTTAGAACACGCTACCTGTTGTCCAGATGTCCGGATATGCCCCGTAATTGAGTGTCTCGGCCTTTGTGAGATGTCCCGATGCGACTGCAAGCATCTCCTGGTGTATCTGTGCTCCCAGCTCTTCTACCTTCGCGTCCCCGAAGATATCAACGAAACAATCGATGTGTTCTGTCAGGTGCTCCGCGGTGCGCGGGTTGGCTGTGACCTTGATGACTGGCACGAATGGAAAGCCCTGCGGAGCCCCGATACCGGTGGCGAACATGATAATCTGGGCGCCGGATGCTGCGAGCGCTGTTACTGCCTTCGGCTCTTGGCCGGGGCTGTTTAGCAGGTACAGGCCCTTGCCCTGTGGGTACTCGCCCTGTTCAAGTACGCCTCGAATCGTAGACGTGCCACCCTTGACGATGGCGCCCAGTGACTTTTCTTCAATGGTTGTTAGTCCGCCAGCGATGTTGCCCCTTGATGGATTGGCCCCTCTGATATCCACGCCGAGTATGGCCGCCCTTTTCTCGACGTCTTCAACCATTGCGCGTATCTTCTCGCCTATCTCAGCCGAGGCTGCACGTCGCGCAAGTATGTGCTCCGTGCCGAGCATCTCGGGCGTCTCGCCGAACACGCAAGTCCCACCGGCCTTGATGACCAGATCGCACATCGCGCCGACAGCGGGATTGGCTGCAATGCCCTGCGTCGTGTCCGAAGCACCGCACTTGACGCCTACGATGAGGCGTGATTCATCCACTTCCTCTCGTTCGAGCAGCGAGAGCTCACTCACCATCTCCCTTGCAATGCGACAGCCTTCGTCGAATGCCTTGCTCGCGCCACCGAGTTGCTGGATGACGACACTTTCGACCCGTTTGCCGCTGCGGGCGATGCCCTCCCGCAGATGCTCACAAGGCCCCTCGCAACCTAGGCTCACAAGGAGGACTGCACCAAGGTTGGGATTGCGGCCAAGACCGATAAGCGTGCGGTACACCATGGCCATGTCGGGACCCGGGTTGCCACATCCCTGCTGGTGTGTGAATGCAACCGCTCCTGGCACCTGGTCCGCTATCCAGCGGGCGACATCGTTGGCGCATGCCACCGTTGAGACAATGCCGAGATGGTTGCGGACACCTACCGACCCGTCACTGCGCACATATGCTTTGAAACTCATCGTACCTCCAGTACTGTGGCGCGAATGTCATTGCAGCGAGACCTCGATGCTGACGACGCTCGCAACCACACGATATCCAACATGGTAGCAGGGCAATTGATAGCGGCTGAAGGGACAGATGGTCTGAATGACGACGTTTTGCACCTGTACCGATGCTATTATAATCGAGTCCGTTACTGTTGGCCCATGAACCTTCTTTCTGAGCTTGAGCGATGGTTGCCGGCCGAGATTCGGCCGTTAGTGGATCGCATCGGCGCATATGCCGACAAACAGGGTCTGGGATGCTTCATCGTGGGTGGGCCGGTGCGTGACTTACTTCTGGGTCAATCGAGTCTTGACCTTGACATAGTGGTAGAGGGCGGCGCGATCGAGCTGGCTCAGATGGTGGCATCGATTTCCGGTGTCCGGCCGGTCATTCACCGGGACTTCGGGACTGCGACTGTCCCCGTGGGGGCATTTCATATCGACCTGGCTACTGCAAGGGCCGAGTCCTATGAACGGCCTGGTGCCCTGCCGAATGTACGAGCGGGTACTATTGGTGAGGACCTGGCGCGACGCGATTTCTCAATCAATGCGATGGCTGTGCCGCTCAATGGCTCCAGCCGAGGTGAGTTGCTCGACCCTCATGATGGCAGACTGGACCTCGCGCACGGTGTCCTGCGTGTGCTTCATGATGCAAGCTTCATTGATGACGCCACCCGGGTACTGCGCGGTGTGCGGTACGAACAGCGTTTTGGCTTCGCATTTGAAGCGGAGACGTCTGAACTCCTCGTGCGGGATCAGCGCTATCTGGAGACTATCAGCGGTGACCGAGTCCGGCACGAGTTTGAGCGTACGTTCGATGAGGCTGAGCCACAGTTTGCACTGCGTCGCCTCGATATACTCGGGACGCTTCGTGTGATCGACCCGTCTCTCTCTTTCTCGTCGGAGCAGGCTGAAGCGTTGCATGCCTTGGCGAGGCAGCGGGTCGGTGGCGAGTCTGTCCGTTCGGCGATGTGGTGCGTACTTTGCTGGGGACTCGGAGCGGATGATGTCGGCCGGGTGGCGAAACGCTTGAATCTGCCACGCAGGATACTTGACCCTGTACGCGATTGCCTGCATCTGTGCTCGGTTGAAGCTCAGCTTGCCGCAGCGGCGATTCGGCCCAGCGAAGTGGTCAGGCTGCTTCGGGGCCATTCTATGGCGTCTCTGCTCGCCTCTCGCACACTGCTCTCGCGCCCCGCGGCCCGGGAAAAGGTGGTTGACTATCTCGACAGGCTGCGTTTCGTACGTGCCAGCGTCGATGGTGACCTCCTTATCAGTTTGGGCTTCCCTCAGGGACCGGAGGTTGGTAGGGCCCTTGAGCGCATCCGCGAGGCTAGACTCGATGGCGAAGTGAACTCCCGTGCTGAGGAAGTGGCGCTCGCTCGGTCACTTCTGGGTAGGCAGTCTGTCTGAGTTGTCGGGAGTATTACTCCCTACCGATTGATTGGGCTGCGAATGCCCTGTATCCGGCAGTGCTCAGCAGAGAGGCGGCCCGCTCCGCCTTCGAGGGTGTCTCGACTATCGTGAACAGGGCTGGGCCGGAACCTGCGAGGTGTACCGCTGTGTCGACGACGTTGGCCAGCTCCCTCCGGGCGCAGTCGATCCCGGGAAAACACGTTGCTTCGACCTGTTCGAACACGTTGTACATCAGGTTCTGTGGGACAATGCCGTAGTTCTGGAGCGAGCGGAGTGCCTCGTCCGTATACCGGCCAGTTGTGAACATGGACGGTCGCAGGCTACGGTACAGCGTCGCGGTCTTTGCCTCGGGTGGGACTACGTCTGGAATCAGGATGACGAATTGTGCTGTCCTGAGTGGGGGAGCAGCGGCTACGATGTCACCCGATCCCCTCATGTGTACCGTGCCCCCAAGCACAAGAGCGGGCACATCCGAGCCCAGTGAGCGCGCCGTTTCGACAAGCTGTTCTGTGGAGAGTCGGAGTTGCCAGAGCTCATTCAGACCCCGAAGTGTCGCTGCCGCATCGCTGCTGCCGCCCCCCAGCCCGGCTGCCCAGGGAATGCGCTTCTGTAGATGGATGTGTGCGCCCCACTGTGTGCCTGATGCCCTCTGAAGCAGGTGGGCTGCCTGCAGGACCAGATTGTTCTCGAGGAGCGCTGGTTCCGAGCAGGTGAACTCGATGTTGTCGGCTGGTTCGAACGTGAGTGTATCGAACAGGTCGACAGTCTGGAGAATGCTGGATATCTCGTGGAAGCCTTCGTGGGCCCGTAGCACCTCGAGTACAAGATTCACCTTGGCGGGGGCGTGTAGCGTCAACATGGGGTGTTCCCAGTCGTTTCGTGGAGTTTCCACAGTCTGACCCATTCAGCGACTGCCAGTGTTTCGGGGCGTCGCGACAGCTCGATGCCTGCGCGTGCCAGAAGCGCTTCAACGTATTGGTGTGGTGCCCCAAGTCCATTTGCAAGTGAATTGCGCATATGCTTGCGGGGTGAACGGAAACCGGCAGCGACGAATTCAATGAAGTCCGCTATCCGGTCGAGGGGGACAGCAGGCTCGCTGATAGTCTCCAGTCGGACCACCATCGAGTCGACCTTGGGTGGTGGGTAGAAGGCCCGCGCCGGTACGCGTCGTACGATTGAAACTTGTGCCAGTACCTGAACCGACACGCTCAACACGCTCATGTCTCCCGGAGCTGCAGACATGGACCGGCCCACTTCCTCCTGGACCATGACCACCATCAGTTCAGGGCGCACATCGGCGGTGAGTAAGTGTCGAATGACAGGCGAGGCGATGTAGTACGGTAGATTGGCTACTACCTTGTACTGGCGCTCCCCTCGCAGACCATGTGTTGTGAGGAGCTGGCCGGGCGTGACTGAGAGGATATCTGCCTCAACCAGAATGACGTTTGAGGTGTCCGCGAGCGTCTCCTGCAACAACTCTACTAGGCGATGGTCAATCTCGATAGCGATGATGCGGGCGACCTGTGGGCTGAGAACGCCGGTGAGTAGGCCGGTGCCGGGTCCTACCTCGATTACGGTGTCAGTCGACCTGAGGTG
>CAZODZ010000002.1:0-88602 GCA_964578745.1 uncultured Dehalococcoidales bacterium
ACTACCATCACAATCGAAAGGAGGTGATGTGTCACTAATCCTATGAACGAGTACAAGCCTTTGACAACGCCCGTTGCGAGTGGTAAAGTGTGCCGTCGGAGTCAGCCACAAGGCTTCTCTCTCCTAAAGCTAGTCGGAGCCTGCTAGAGGGGCTCGGGATCCTGTGGAGAGGACCCGCAGAGTCTTCAGCCGGCTCTTTTGATTGCCCAGCATATTCAAGGAAGGTGCGGTACGTATGCCAACCATTAATCAACTTGTGAGAAAGGGCAGGAAGAAACTGGCCTCCAAAACGAAGGCCCCTGCGTTGCATTATATTCAGGACGCATCGCGCTCGAGGCAGATCTGGACCAAGGGCTCGCCCTTTAAACGTGGTGTGTGCGTGCAGGTCAAGACAGTGACGCCGAAGAAGCCGAACTCGGCGCTACGGAAGATTGCGCGTGTGCGACTGACCAACGGGTTCGAGGTCAATGCGTACATTCCAGGTGAGGGCCACAACCTTCAGGAGCATTCCGTTGTGCTGATCCGCGGTGGCAGGGTCAAGGACCTCCCCGGCATTCGTTACCACATCGTGCGCGGCGTTCTTGATACAGAGGGTGTTGCAAACCGCAAACAGGGCCGTAGTCTCTACGGCGCGAAGCGCCAGCAGTAGCCAGGAGAGAGGTGCGTATATGCCTCGAAGAGCCAAGCGAGTACAGAAGCGCGTGATACTGCCGGATGCAAAGTACGGCAGTGTTGACGTGGCTAAGTTCATCAATCGCGTCATGTTGAAAGGAAAGAAGTCGACTGCCGAGAGGATCGTCTACGGGGCGATGGAGCTTGCAGCCGAGCAGGCAAAGGCTGAGCCCGTGGATGTACTTGTGAAAGCTATCGAAAGCGCAACGCCGCTTATCAGGGTGAAGCCCCGACGTGTTGGTGGTGCTACGTATCAGGTGCCAATGGAGGTTGATAAGAAGATCGGCCGCGCTCTGGCAATGCGTTGGATCATAGTGGCTGCGCGTGCGCGCAGCGGCAAGTCCATGCAAGAGAAACTGGCGGCGGAACTAGTTGATGCAACTCAGGGGCGCGGAGCTGCTGTCCGAAGACGCGAGGAGATCCACAGGATGGCCGATGCCAATAAGGCATTTGTCCATTACCGCTGGTGAAATGAGTGCTACAGCAGTTCTTCAATCCAAGGATAGGTCGATGGGACGCTCGTTTCCGTTGGAGAAGGTCCGAAACATTGGCATCATTGCGCACATTGATGCTGGCAAGACAACTGTGACCGAGCGCATCCTTCACTATACCGGCCGCACGTACAAGATTGGCGGTGTCGACGAAGGCACGGCTGTCATGGATTGGATGGACCAAGAGCGTGAACGCGGTATCACCATCACCTCCGCCGCGACAACGTGTGAATGGGAGAACCACCGTATCAATATCATCGATACGCCCGGCCACGTGGATTTCACTGCTGAGGTGGAACGCAGCCTGCGCGTGCTCGATGGTGGTGTGGTCGTGCTCGATGCGGTGGCAGGGGTTGAGGCGCAGTCCGAGATGGTATGGCGCCAAGCTGACCGCTATCACGTCGCCAAGATCTGCTTCGTCAACAAGATGGATCGCGTAGGCGCCGACTTCTTCAGGACGATAGCGACTATTCAGTCCAGGCTTAATGCCTGCCCCGTACCTATTCAGCTGCCGCTTGGCTCCGAATCAGCGTTCAGAGGTGTTCTCGACCTGGTTGAGGAGACAGCTATTACGTTCGAAGATGATCCGCAGCTCCCACCGACTGTTGGTGAGATTCCAGATACTGAGCGGGACACTGTTGCTAGGTATCGGCGTGATCTCATTGAAAAGCTCGCAGAGAGAGATGACGCGGTGCTCATGCTGTACCTTGAAGGGAAGGAAGTCTCGAACGATCTTATTCGGGCCTCTCTCAGGCGTCTTACGGCGATGAATCGCATTGTGCCGGTCTTGTGCGGCAGTGCATTGAGGGGCAGGGGGATTCGGCCTTTGCTCAATGCTATTGTGCGGTACCTGCCTTCACCGCTCGATGTGCCTCCTGCTGTGGCGCGCGACATTTCGGGCGAGCGTGAGGTGCTGTGTCACGCTGACGATGACGAGCCTCTTGCAGCGCTTGCGTTCAAGATAGTGTCCGACCCCTTCATGGGCCGACTTACCTACCTGCGTATCTACTCCGGTCGAATGGTCTCAGGTGGGCAGGTACTCAACACTGGCAAAATGAAGAAGGAGCGCATTGGTCGCCTGTATATGATGCATGCGAACCGCCGTGAGGAAGTGGAGGAAGCTGACGCGGGGAGTATTGTCGCCGCGGTTGGCCTTCGCGGCACAGTGACGGGTGATACGCTCTGCAGCCCTCAACGCCCAGTGATATTCGAGGCCATCAAGTTTGCCGAACCGGTGCTGGCTATGGCGGTAGAGCCGCGAGCCAAGGCTGATTCCGAGAAGCTTGAAGACGTCCTTGGCAAGCTCGCTGACGAAGATCCGAGCTTCAAGGTGAGGCAGGATCCCGAGACAGGCCAGTCGCTCATCATGGGAATGGGCGAATTGCACCTGGAGGTCATGGTTGAACGCATGGCGCGCGAGTTTGGCGTGAGGGTTAATGTAGGCAGGCCACGGGTCGCGTACCGCGAGGCAATCACACGTGCTGTTGAATCGGAGGGCCGTTTCGTCCGTCAGACGGGTGGTCGTGGTCAATACGGCCACGTCTGGCTACGGATAGAGCCAGCCGAGCGCGGTAGTGGCTTCAAGTTCGTGGACGCCATCAAAGGTGGTGTAATTCCGAGGGAATACGTACCCGCCATTGAGGCCGGGGCACGGGAAGCGCTTGAGACAGGTGGCCCTATGGGGTACCCCGTCGTCGATACGGTCGTGACTGCGTTTGATGGTAGCTATCATGAAGTCGACTCGTCGGAACTGGCGTTCAAGATAGCGAGTTCCATGGCCGTCAAGGCAGGGCTTCCTAAAGGAAAGCCGGTACTTCTTGAGCCGGTTATGAAGATGGAGATCACGAGCCCCTCGCAGTTCACCGGTGACATCATTGGTGATCTGAATTCCCGGAGAGCGCGAATTGAGCGGATTGAGACCCAGGCTGATTCCACCGTCATCGGATGTCTCATTCCGCTTGGAGAGACCTTTGGCATCGCGACGGCGCTGAGGTCACTTAGTCAAGGGCGCGTGACGCACACCATGGAATTCTTGAGGTACGAACAGGTGCCGGCGTCCGTGGCTGAGCAGATAGTGAAGGGTCTCTAGGAGTAAGGTAAACAGGTGAGTCCAGATGAGTAGCGACAAAGTGCGAGTGAAGGTCAAGGGATTCGACCATCGTCTTGTGGATCAGGCGGTGCGGCAGATTGTCGAGGCTGTGGAGAGCGCCGGTGGTATTGTTGTTGGTCCCATACCGCTGCCGACAAGGATCGAGAAGTACTGCGTAACGAGGTCGCCGAACATCGACAAAGACTCGCGCGAACAGTTCGAGATACGGACGCATAAGCGTCTCATCGATATCCAGCAACCGACACCAAAGGCTATCGATGCACTGACGCAGATTAACGTCGCCTCCGGCGTTGAGATTGATATCAAGCTGTAAGACTACGTAGCAGGAGCATCCCGTGCAGGGCATCATCGGTAAGAAGATAGGTATGACACAGCTGTTCTTTGAGAACGGCGACTGTGTGGCTGCCACGGCGATACAGGCGGGGCCATGTACTGTGACGCAGGTTAAGACTCGTGCACATGACGGCTACGACGCGGTGCAGCTGGGCTTTGGTACATCCAAGCGGCTTACCAAGCCGCAGAAGGGCCATCTCAAGGGGCTTGGCGACTTCTCCGTTCTTCACGAGTTTCGCATGACGGGCGAGGCGTCGCGCGGTGATCGCGTCGACGTGAGCATGCTCAGTGAAGGGGATGTGGTCAAGGTCACTGGACGTTCGAAGGGCCGCGGGTTCGCTGGCGGTGTGAAGCGTCATCACTTTCGCGGAGGTCCCAAGACACACGGTCAGTCCGATCGGCATCGCGCTCCCGGTTCGGTTGGAGCAGGCACATTCCCGGGGCGTGTGTTGAAGGGCAAGAAGATGGCCGGTCACTTGGGTGCCAAGCGCGTGACTGCGCTCAATCTCAAGGTGCTGAAAGTTGATGCTGAGCGCGGCCTCCTTTTCCTGAAAGGCGCGGTGCCTGGCGCGAACGGCGAAGTGGTCATTGTTGAGAAGGTGGGTGACTAAGGTGAAAATCGCGGTTCACAACCTTAAGGGCGAAGTTGTCGGGGACGTCGAAGTTCTTGACAGTGTATTCGACGTTCCGTTCCGCGAGGCTGTTGTCCATCAGACGGTCGTCTGTCTGCTGGCGAATAGACGTCAGGGTACGGCGTCTACGAGGACGAGGGGTGAGGTCTCCGGTAGTACGCGCAAGCTGTTCGCACAAAAAGGGTCCGGCCGCGCGCGCCGTGGAAATATTAAGTCGCCTTTGGTGCGCGGCGGCGGCATCGTCTTCGGTCCGTCTCCCCGGTCCTATCGGCAGAGATTGCCGCGCAAGATGAAGCGTCTCGCACTCAGGTGTGCTCTTTCAATGAAGATGAGGGATGGCGATATATGGGTAGTGGAAGATATCTCCCTTGAACGGCCGCGCACAAAGGATGTAGTCCTGCTGCTCAGCAGCGCAGGCAAGCCTGAATCGGCTCTTATTGTGACGCCAGAGTCTCAGCCGGTGCTCGCTCTGTCAGCACGCAATGTACAAGGGGCCAGGGTGCAGCCGTGTAGCATACTGAATACGCTCGACGTCATGACTTCGGGGAAGCTCATAACGACCGTCTCCGCACTCAAGAAGATAGAGACAATGTGGGGGAGCGAGGGGAGCAACGATGAATCTGCATGACATCATCCGGCGTCCCTTGATCACGGAAAAGGCCACTGCTCTGCAGGCAGGGGACAGGTACCTCTTTGAGGTTGCACGATCCGCCAACAAGTTGCAGGTCAAGGATGCTGTTGAGAAGGCCTTTAACGTCCATGTAATGGATGTGAATATCCTCACGGTTCCAGGGAAGATAAAGAGGCGTGGCAGACGTGAGATCGCGACTTCTCCGTGGAAAAAGGCGATTGTGAAACTGAAGGCCGGTGACAAAATCACATACTTCGAGGGTGTGTAATGGGTTCAGTACTCAAGTGGCGCAGAAAGAAGATTCGCAAGCATCAGCACCGGAAGCTGCTCAAGAAGACAAGGTGGCAGCGCCGGCATGGCTAGTGAGAGGAAGTTGCCCATTATGCACCAGAGGATGTTTTCATGGCACTGAAGACGTATAAACCAACATCACCAGGCCGGCGAGGTAAAGTCGACGTCGTCTCGGAGGAAATCACCAGGACCACGCCGTATAAGGCGCTTCTCGTGCCTGTTAAGAAACATGGTGGGCGCAACAACCGTGGTGTCGTGACGGTGCGGCATCGTGGTGGTGGCAGCAGGCGGAAGTTGCGGCTTATCGATTTCAAGCGAAACAAGCTTGACGTGCCGGGGCGTGTGGTGAGCATCGAGTATGATCCGAACCGGTCGGCGCGCATAGCCCTCATCAGTTATCTGGACGGCGATAAGCGCTACATACTCGCTCCTCTTGGGTTGCAGGAAGGGGATACGGTGATCGCAGGGCGTGAGGTCCCTATCCGGCCTGGCAACGCACTGCCTCTAGCGTCTATTCCGGTGGGAACTCAGGTGCACAATCTGGAGATGGTGCCGGGCAAGGGTGGCCAGTTAGTGCACAGCGCTGGCGGGTCCGCTCAACTCATGAGCAAAGAGGGTATGTATGCACTTGTGAGACTGCCGTCTTCCGAATTACGCCGCTTTCATGTTGAGTGCTGGGCGACTGTTGGGCAGCTCGGCAATGTGGACCATAAGAATGTGAAGTTGGGCAAGGCAGGCGCTCTCCGCTGGAGAGGCAGGCGCCCCGTTGTACGAGGCTCGGCGATGACTCCTCGGGATCACCCGCATGGAGGTGGTGAGGGACGGGCGCCGCGCGGTATGCCGCCCAAGACGCCGTGGCGCAAGCCAGCCCTTGGATACAGGACACGCAGGCGGACGCTTTCCGACCGCTTCATAGTGAGACGGAGAAAGTAACATGTCGAGATCAACGAAAAAGGGGCCGTACTGTCATCCGAAGCTGGTAAAGAAGATTGACGCTCTGAATAGGTCGGGCGAGAAGGCTGTCGTACGTACGTGGTCGCGGGCGTCCACGGTGCTTCCTTCCATGATTGGCCACAACATTGCGGTGCACAATGGCCGCCGCCATGTGCCTATATTCATAACCGAGAATATGGTCGGTCACAAGCTGGGAGAGTTTGTGCCGACGTATACGTTCCGTGGCCATGTGGCAAAGAGTAAGAAACGGTAGGTTCTGCCGAAATGAAGGTAAAGGTAGTCGCTAAGGACATAGGTATACCCGCGCGCAAGATGCGCCGTGTGGTCGACCTGGTGCGTGGCAAGGACGTGGAGGAGGCGCTCGTCATGCTTAACTTCATGCCCAGCCCGGCGGCACGTGCTGTAGCAAAGGTCGTGAAGTCTGCGGCCGCGAATGCTGAGAATAACTATCAGATACCATCCACGACATTGCGGATCGCTGCCATATACGCGGACGAGGGCAGGACGCTCAAGCGGTTCCGTCCGAAGGCGCGGGGCAGGATTAGTCCGATCCTCAAGCGGTCGAGCCATGTCACCGTGCTCGTCGAGGAGGCTCAGTAGTGGGACAGAAAGTACATCCGGTTGGATTTCGACTTGGAGTCAGCAAGGACTGGCAGGCCAAGTGGTACGTGAACAAGGGTTATGCCCAGATGCTGCACCAGGACTTGGAATTGCGCAAGGTGCTGGAGCGGCGCGCTCGCGAATGGGGAATCGCCCGTGTGGAAATCGAGCGTACAGGGGCGGAGATCTTTGTGACGGCGTATTCGGCCCGTCCCGGGATACTCATAGGTCGAGGTGGCCAGAACGTCGAGGCGCTGAGGCAGGAACTCGAGCGCATTGCTAATGAGCGCGTGCGTCTTACAATTAGAGAAGTTGATCAGCCTGAGTTGTCGGCGGTGCTTGTTGCATTCAACATCGCGGAGCGACTTGAAGCACGTGTGCCATACCGGCGTGTGATGAAACAGGCCTCGTTCCGCACACTGCAGGCTGGTGCTCAGGGGATCAAGATACGTGTTGCCGGTCGACTCGGTGGTGCCGAGATCGCCCGGTCCCAGACTGTTCACGAGGGCAGGATGCCTCTGCATACGCTTCGGGCTGATGTGGACTATGGCACAGCCGAGGCGCACACCATCATGGGCCGCATAGGTATCAAGGTGTGGATCTATCGTGGCGATATCCTGCCTGAGGCGAGGAGGCGAAGTGCTACAACCGAAACGAGTGAAGTATCGTAAGTCCCATCGCGGCAGGATGCAGGGATCCGCTCACAGCGGGACTACAGTGGCGTTTGGTGAGTATGGGCTTCGTGCCGAAGAGAATGCATGGATTACGGCTAGGCAGATTGAAGCTGCGCGGCGTGTGATGGTTCGCTTCCTCAGGCACGGTGGCAAGATGTGGATCCGCGTGTTCCCAGACAAGGTCGTCACCAAGAAACCGGCTGAGACACGTCAGGGTGGTGGTAAAGGGGCACCAGACCACTGGGTTGCAGTCGTCAGGCGTGGCCGTGTCATGTTCGAACTCTCCGGCATTAGCGAAGAGAGTGCGAAACGTGCCATCAGACTTGCAGCTTACAAGCTGCCTATCCGGACAGGCTTCGTTGTACGGGAGGGCGGCAACGTTGAAAGCTGAGGACATTCGAGCTCTCTCTGACGGAGAGATACGTACCAAGATTGAGGAACTGGACAGAGAACTCTTGACGATGAGTATACAGCTCGCGAGCCGTCAGCTCGTGAACCATCGTGAGCTTGTGAAAGTCAAGAAGGATGTGGCCCGCCTCAAGACGATTTTGAGAGAACGGGAATTGGGCATCAGGTGAGCGCTATGGGCAAGAGACGGACAATACAGGGACGTGTCGTGAGTGACAAGATGGATAAGACGGTCGTTGTGGCCGTCCAATCCAACAGACGTCACCCCATCTACAAGAAACTCATCCGCCGTGAGAAGAAGTATCTGGCTCACGACGAGGCTAACGCATGTCGTGTCGGCGACTGGGTTGAGTTGATTGAGAGCCGACCGCTTTCTGCCCGGAAGCGCTGGCGTGTCGTCCATCGTATTGAATCAAAGACGGGTGGATTGTTGACCGTGGAAGTAGGTGAGCAATGATCCAGACCTATACCAGGCTCAAGGTTGCCGATAACACTGGCGCGAAGGAAGTAATGTGCATCAATATCCCGGGCAGCAGTCATCGCCGCTACGCTCATGTTGGCGATGTGATTGTGGCCACGGTGAAGCAGGCCATGCCGCACGGCGCAGTTAAGGAGGGCGATGTGATTCGTGCGGTTGTTGTCAGGGAGGCGAGGCCTTTCCGCAGATCCAGTGGGGCGTATGTTCGGTTTGATGAGAACGCAGTGGTGGTGCTTGGCGACAAGAACAACCCGAAGGGCAGCCGCATCTTCGGGCCGGTCGCACGCGAGCTTCGGGACAAGAACTACACCAAGATTATCTCGCTCGCCCCGGAGGTGGTCTGAAGTGAAGATTCGGAAGAACGATACGGTTGTCGTCCTTGCAGGTAAGGACAAAGGTAAGCGTGGAAGAGTACGTCGCGTGCTTCTGAAGAAGGACAGGGTGGTTGTCGAAGGGTTGAACATGATTAAGCGGCACTCTCGCGCCCGTAGGGCTGCGCGGCAGGCGGGTATCGTAGAGCTTGAATCTCCGATACATGTGTCCAATGTGATGTACGTGTGTTCCAAGTGCAAGAGACCGTCGCGGATAGGACACAAGGTGCTCGAGGATGGGCGCAAGGTCCGGATCTGCAGGGCATGCGAGGAAGTGATCGACTGAGGAGTACAACCATCATGCTGGCTGCGAAAGACAGATATCAACAGGAAGTTATGCCCGAGTTGAAGAAGCGGCTCGGGATCGAGAATGTCATGGAGCTTCCCCGCTTGGAGAAGATAGTGGTGGGTATCGGACTCGGCGAGGCGATACAGAACGCCAAGGCGCTTGAGTCGGCAGAGCGCGACCTTGCCACCATCACCGGCCAGAAGCCGGTTACGACCAAGGCGAAGCGCTCGATCGCCACGTTCAAACTGCGAGCGGGAATGCCTGTCGGCATGATGGTGACACTCCGCGGAAAGCGGATGTATGACTTCTTCGACCGGCTTGTTGGCATCGTCCTACCGCGCATAAGGGACTTTCGAGGTATCTCGCCCGATTCATTCGATGGTCATGGGAACTACAGCCTCGGGTTCAAGGAGCAGATCGTCTTTCCCGAGATCGATTACGACAAGATTGAGAAGGTGCGTGGACTCCAGGTCACGATTGTGACCACGGCGAAGCGTGATGATGAGGCCCGCCTGTTCTTGAAACTAATGGGCATGCCCTTCAGGGGAGAATAGTATATGGCGAAGAAGTCAAAGATAGCTAAGTCCAAGCGAGCTCCGAAGTTCCAGGTCCAGCAGCGGAATCGCTGTTACCTTTGTGGAAGGCCTCGTGCGTTCATCCGGAAGTTCGGTCTCTGTCGTATCTGTTTCCGGGAACTCGCCTCCGAGGGTAAGATCCCTGGAGTAAGGAAGTCGAGCTGGTGAGGAAAGGTGCACGATGACTAACGACCCTATCGCCGATATGCTCACACGTATACGAAATGCCGTCATGGTCGGTCATGACAGCGTCCTCATACCGCACTCCCGTCTGAAGGCTTCTCTGGCTCGGATCCTCAAGGAGGAAGGCTTTATTGAGGACTACGAGGTTGTGAAAAGCAAACCGACGCAGATGATTCGTATTCAACTTAAGTATGTCGACAAGCAGCCAGCCATCCTCGGCTTGGAGCGCGTGAGCCGGCCTGGGCTACGTGTCTATGCTGGCAAGAGCGAGATTCCCCGCGTGTATGGTGGGCTTGGTATAGCCATCATATCAACGTCTCAGGGAATAATGACAGGTAAAGAGGCGTGGCGAAGGAAGCTGGGTGGTGAAGTGTTGTGCTACGTCTGGTAGAGATACCACTGCGGGGTGATTAACCGATGTCTCGAATAGGACTTGCACCAATAGAGGTGCCTGGCGAGGTCCAGGTGACAATAGCAGAGGGCAATCGCGTAACGGTCAAGGGGAAACGTGGCGAGCTGACGCGTACATTTGACCTTGACATGACGATTCGGCAGGAGAATGGCAAGCTCCTGGTGGAGCGTCCGAGCGATCACCGGATCCACAGGTCGATGCACGGTCTGACACGAACACTGCTAGCGAATATGGTTCAGGGCGTGAGTACTGGTTTCGAACGCGTGCTTGAAGTCAGGGGTGTTGGCTACCGCGTGCAGAAGACGGGCGATGACCTCACCTTCCAGGTCGGCTACAGTCGGCCCGTTGTCTTCAAGGTGCCTGATGGGGTGGAGGTCACTGTCGAAGGAACCAACAGGGTGCGCGTGTCTGGCTACGACAAGGAGCTGGTAGGCCAGGTGGCCGCCAATATCCGTTCGATCAGGACATGCGACCACTATAAGGGCAAAGGAATCAAGTATGCCGAAGAGAGACTGCGACTGAAGCCGGGTAAAGCTGGCAAAGTTACAAAAGGATAGTGTGAAATGTCGAAGAAGAGCCCGACTCTGATGAGGCAGATACGGCACAGGCGTGTGCGCCGCATGGTGCGCGGCACCGGTGAACGGCCTCGTCTTGCCGTGTTCAGAAGCCTGCGGCACATCTATGCGCAGGTGATTGATGATGAGCGTGGAATTACGCTCGTATCAGCGAACTCAAAACAGGTGAATGTCGTTGGTGGAGAGGCTCTGTCGAAGTCTGAGATAGCGGCGCGTGTGGGTACGGCCGTGGCAGGCAAGGCTCTCGAGCAGGGGATCAAGAAGGTCGTGTTTGACCGCGGCGGTTATCGCTACCACGGCAGAGTGAAGACCCTTGGAGATGCCGCTCGCGAGGCAGGGCTCGATTTCTAAGCAATTCGCACGAGTACAGGGAGAAGCATCGCATTATGAAGGCAGTCACGAAGGCACCTTCGAGGTTGGAGCATATTGAACCGTCCGATCTGGAGCTCGGAGAGAAACTGATGGCCGTTGACCGCGTAAGCAAAGTGGTCAAGGGTGGACGCAGGCTCCGGTTCCGCGCGCTCGTTGTCGTGGGAGATGGCAATGGCCATGTTGGTGTGGGTCTCGCCAAGGCAACGGGTGTACCCGAGGCCATACGCAAAGCCAGCGCAATGGGTCGCAAGCAGCTCGTGGAAGTGCCTGTTGTGAATGAGACGATTCCGCACGACGTGTTGGCCAAGTTCGGTGCGTCGCTGGTGTTGCTCAAGCCTGCTCCTCCAGGCCGTGGAATGATTGCGAGCAATACGGTGAGGACCGTGCTCGAGCTGGCTGGAATTAGGAATGTGGTCAGCAAGTCGCTTGGAAGTCAGAACCGCGTCAATGTTGCGCGCGCGACTATACTTGCGCTTGCGTCCCTCCGGGCGATTGAGCATGTCGCAGGGGGGCGCGAGATTGAGACCCGGAAACCGGAGGGCGAAGATGAAGCTGAATGAGCTGTCAGCCGCGGAAGGCTCCCGGCACAAGCGTCGCCGTGTGGGACGTGGCAATGGGAGTGGGCGCGGTACATATTCAGGTCGGGGCATGAAAGGCCAGAAAGGCCATGGTAAAGGTGTGAGGCTTGGATTTGAGGGCGGGCAGCTCCCGCTTATCAAACGCCTGCCGCGCAAGCGAGGTTTTACCAATATCTTCAGGACTGAGTACAACGAGGTGAATGTTGGTTCGCTCAACGTTTTCCCCGAGGGCTCGGAAGTGACCCCTAGAGAGATGTTGGAGGCTGGACTGGTCCGGTCGTTGTCGAGACCGACGAAAGTCCTAGGGCGTGGTGAGATCGATCGCAGCCTCACCGTGCATGCTCAACGTTTCTCTGCGGCTGCTGAAGCGAAGATCGCCGCTGCCAATGGCACAGTGAGGAAGATTTAGTATGCAACAGAAGGAAGCCCAACCTCGGCTTATCCAGGCTATGCGGGATGCGTTCTCGCTGCCGGATCTCAGGCAAAGGCTGCTCTTCACATTCGGTATCCTTGTTGCTTTCCGCTTCCTGGTGCATGTTCCCCTGCCCGGGGTTGACCTTGAGGCGCTGGCGGAGTTCTTCGAGCAGAACGCACTTCTGGGCATGCTGGACCTGTTCAGCGGTGGTGCGATGAGGAACTTCAGCGTGGCGGCGATGGGTGTGTATCCGTACATCACCGCGACCATTATCATGCAGTTGCTGGTGCCGGTAATTCCGAGTCTTCAGGCGATCTCGCAGCAGGGCGAGGCCGGCCAGCGGCGTATCAACCAGATAACGCACTTTCTGACTGTCCCCCTGGCTGCATTGCAGGGCTATTCGCAGCTCGCAATTCTGACCAGCCAGAATGTGATCAGTCGCCCCGATGCGCTGACGACTGCTACTATCCTGATTTCTATGACTGCGGGTACCATGTTCCTTGTCTGGCTCGGCGAGCGTATCACCGAGCGCGGCATCGGTAATGGAATATCGATTATCATCTTTGGTGGCATTGTGGCAAAGCTCGCAGAGTCGACCGGCCGTATAGGTGTCGCCTTCCAAGACAACCCGCTTGGCACGCTGACGTTCGCAGTCGTGGGTGCGGCTACTCTCGTATTCATCGTCGTTTTCATCGAAGCGCATCGTCGCATCCCGGTCCAGTATGCGCGCAGCACGTTTCGAGGTGGCCGCATGTACCGGCAGTCAGGGTCTACCTACATTCCCTTGCGCGTCAACACCGCGGGTATGATTCCACTCATCTTCGCGATTGCCATTATGCAGATGCCACGTCTGATCGCGAGCTTCTTCATGAATCCCCAGTCTCCCAATTTCTGGGATTCGATATATCATGGCTTCGATCCTAGTGCGGCTCTTCCAGCGGGGTTACTGTACTGGGGCTTCTACTTCCTCCTGGTGTTTGGTTTCACGTTCTTCTACACCATGGTTATTTTCGAGCAGATGAACTTGCCCCGTACACTGCAACAGCAGGGCGGATTCATACCGGGCGTACGCCCCGGCAAGTCCACGGCTGACTACCTGAACGCTGTCATACGTAGACTCACCTTTGGTGGCGCAATCTTCCTGGCTCTTGTCGCCGTCATGCCGTTCATGGCGCGGCTGGTCACCGGGGTCACCGTGCTGACTATCTCCAGTACCGCAATACTCATCGCTGTGGGAGTTGCGCTCGACACGATGAAGCAACTCGAGTCTCAGCTCACTATGAGGCGGTACGACGGATTTCTCAAGTAGGGAGGAGATGAGAGTCATGAATGTTGTGTTACTTGGGGCTCCCGGTGCAGGCAAGGGCACGCAGGCATCAACCCTGACGAAGAAATTTGGCATTGTGCATGTCGCTACCGGAGACCTGTTTCGAAAGGCGCTGTCCGAGGAGACGGAACTTGGGCTGCAGGCCAAGTCGTACATGGAGAAAGGCGAGCTGGTTCCCGATGAAGTCACCATAAACATGGTCAGGGAACGCGTGCTCCAGCCGGACTGTGACCCGGGAGTACTGTTCGACGGATTTCCTCGCACCCTCAGCCAGGCGGAAGCCCTCGATGAGATGATGAAGGTTGAAGGGAGGGCGATAGACAAGGCGGTATACATCGAGGTTCCTGAGGAAGAGCTTGTTCGCAGGCTGAGTGGGCGGTGGATCTGTCGCCAGTGCCAGATGCCCTACCACATCGTGACTTCGCCACCCAAGACCGCCGGTCGCTGCGACGTTTGTGGTGGTGAGCTGTATCAGCGAGCCGACGACAAAGAAGAAACGGTGCGTGAACGCCTCAAGGTCTTTTTCTCACAGACCATGCCTATTGTCGAGTACTACGACAAACAGGGCAAGCTTGTGCGTGTTGACGGCAGTAGAAGTATTGATGAAGTCGGAGCAGAGATTGTCGACAAGCTCCGCGCAGAGAGTGAGTGATTGATAGTAGTCAAGTCCCGCGATGAACTCGAAGTGATGCGTGAGGGTGGTGGCATGTTGGCGGAGATGCTCTCTGCGCTGGCGTCGGAGGTCAGACCTGGGATCAGGACCCGGGAGCTCGACGAGATGGTGGAAGAATGGATGGCACAGAAGGGAGTAGTCGCGTCATTCAAAGGATACAATGGCTTCCCTGCAAGTGTATGTGTCTCTGTCAACGAAGAGGTTGTTCATGGCATTCCCGGAGAACGCCTTTTGCGGCAGGGGGACATTGTGTCGCTGGACTTGGGCGTGCATCATCGTGGTTTCCATACTGATGCGGCGATCACAGTTCCAGTGGGCGAAGTCAGTGAAGAAGCGCGGCAGCTTATCGAGACGACTAGGGAGTCGCTTCTTGAGGGTATACGACAGGCCCGTCCAGGCAATCACGTCGGCGACATTGGAGCCGCCATACAGCGGTATGTTGAGGAGAGGGGGTTCTCGGTAATACGTGAATATACCGGCCATGGAGTGGGACGACAACTGCATGAAGATCCGCAGGTTCCCAACTTCATGTGTGGGCGTGGGGCCATGTTGCGCCCCGGAATGACGCTGGCAATAGAACCCATGGTTGCCGCCGGCGACTGGCGCACGCGCGTTGGAGCCGATAAGTGGGTGGTGTTGACTGCAGATGGTAGCCCAGCGGCGCATTTTGAGCATACTATCGCAGTTACTGATGGAGAACCTGAAGTGTTTGCGTAGATAGTGTATGGCAAAGAAAGAGAAGATAGAGGTCGAGGGCAAGGTAACGGTATGTCTGCCGAACACGATGTTCAGGGTTGAGTTGCCCAATGGACATAGGGTACTTGCACATATCTCGGGCAAGATGCGAAAGCACTACATAAAGATACTGCCAGGGGATCGTGTGCTGGTGGAGCTGTCGCCGTATGATTTAAGCCGCGGACGTATAACGTATCGCTTGAAGTGAGTGTGGCTTTGACACGTATGTGCCAATCTTATAAGATAGCAAGGTTTGCATGGTGAACCATCATGAAAGTTAGTTCGTCCGTTAAGCGTCGCTGCAACAAATGCAAGATCATCCGCAGGCGAGGCGTTGTCAGGGTGCTGTGCGAGAATCCTCGGCACAAACAGAGGCAGGGATAAGCGCCCCGCGTGTCGTGTTGTCATCATTGAGGAGTTTGATGTATGGCCCGAATCGCTGGTGTTGATTTGCCGAGAGACAAGCATGTTGTCATCGGCTTGCAGTACATCTACGGCATAGGTGCTACTTCAGCCCGGGATATTCTGAAAAAGGCCGATGTGTCGCCTGATGTCAAGGTCAGGGACCTGACAGAGGACCAGGCGACACGTATCAGAAATGTCATCGATCGCGATTACAGGGTTGAAGGAGATCTGCGTCGTGAGGTGCAGTTCAGCATCAAGCGCCTCATTGATATCGGCTGCCTGCGTGGCCTGCGGCATAGGAGGAATCTGCCTGTGCGGGGCCAGCGTACTCGCACTAACGCACGTACGCGCCGTGGCGTGAAGAAGACAGTAGCTGGCAGGGGGCAGAAGCGCGGTATGGCAAAGAAGTAGCGTAGTCAGGTGAAGCAGTAAATGGCGAAGAAAGCACAGAAGGGTAAGACGAAGAGACGGGTACGTCGGAATATTACTGAAGGCAAGGCTTTCATACAGTCGACGTTCAACAACACCGTGGTCACAATTACTGACCCAGAGGGCGATGTGATCGCGTGGGGAAGTTCTGGCAAAGCCGGCTTTAAGGGTTCAAGAAAAGGGACGCCGTATGCTGCTCAGCTGGCGGCGCAGGACGCTGCACGGCAGGCGTTGAACGATGGTATGCGTCGCGTCGAAGTGTATGTGAAGGGGCCTGGCAGTGGTCGTGAAGCGGCTATTCGCGCGCTTCAGGGTGCCGGGCTTGTCGTGACCAGTATCCGCGACGTCACACCTATCCCTCACGACGGTTGTCGTCCTCGCGGAAGGAGGAGAGTGTAGTCAATGGCGCGGTATCTTGGACCACGGTGTGCTCTCTGTCGTTATATCGGCGACAAATTGATGCTTAAGGGCGACAAGTGCCTGAGTGCGCGGTGTCCTTTTGAGAGGAGAGGCAATGTCCCTCCGGGTGGACGCTCTAAGACACGGCGCCGCATCTCGGATCGCGGCATGCAGTTGAGAGAGAAGCAGAAAGTGCGGTTCACCTATGGTGTGCTCGAGGCACAGTTCCGCCGTTTCTTCGCGGAGGCGGAGCGACTGCCGGGCATGTCCAGTGACAACATCTTGGTGTTGCTGGAGCGGCGACTCGATAACGTGGTGTACCGGCTTGGCTTCGGTACTTCACGTCAACAGGCGCGCCAGATTGTGCGCCATGGACATATCAGAGTAAACGAAAGACGAGTAGATATCCCATCCTACCTGGTGAAGGCTGGCGACGTCATAAGCTGGCGTCCGCAGAGCTCAAAGACTGCACTCTACAAGGTGATTGCTGAGCAGGTGCAGGCGCGGAATGTGCCCTCTTGGTTGAGGCTCGATGAGGCCCAAATGAAGGCCACTGTGGTCAGCCTGCCTACTCCTGAGGACGTGGATAGCAGGCTGAGCGGCAAGGCCGTTGTTGAGTACTACTCCAGGTAGTAGCGATAGGGAGGACGTGCAGTGAGTGAGCTATCCATCCCTACAGTGATATGTGTCCAGTCCGCTGGGTCGTATGGGCGTTTTGCCGCCGAACCGCTTGAGATTGGTTTCGGTGTGACCCTTGGCAATGCTATGAGACGCGTGCTGTTGAGTTCGTTGCCGGGCGCTGCAGTGACTTGGACGAAGATAGAGGGCGTGCAACACGAGTTCTCGACAATCCCACATGTGAGAGAGGACGTGCTCGAGTTTTTGCTCAACGTTAAGGAACTGCGGTTACGGCCGGTGACTCGCCAGGAAGGTAAGCTCTTTCTGGATGTTGAGGGCGAGGGCATTGTGTGTGCCGCGGATATCCAAAAGTCTGCCGATTTTGAGGTGGTCAATCCTGATCTCGTGTTGGCGAATCTTGATTCGGCTGAGGCAAAGCTTCACGTGGAATTCAACGTCGAGCTCGGCCGAGGTTACGTGCCAGCGTTGTCTGCTGAAGGGCTACCTGTAGGTGCCCTGCCGGTCGATGCGGTATTCTCGCCGGTTCGCAAGGCCAACTACGTGGTGGAACCGATCAACCCGGGTGAGGAACGGAGCCCCGAACGGCTGGTTATGGAGGTCTGGACTGACGAGACCATAACCCCCTGGGAAGCGATTACACAGAGTGCAGACATACTGATCCGCCAGTTTGCAGCTTTCAAAGGAGTAGAGGCGCCCACTGAGGAACAGGTGCGCCCGCCGTCTGGACTGGCCATCTCGCCGGAGCAGTACAACATGCCGCTGACTGAGGTGGGTCTTTCAACTCGTGCGCACAACAGCTTGCGCCGCGGCGGCATCATGACCCTCGGCCAGTTGATCGAGAAGACCAGGGAGGGTTTGCCTCCTTTGCCTGGCTTCGGAGAGAAGTCTCAGACAGAGGTCGAGGAGCTTCTGACCAGTCTGGGTTATCCAATACCCGAGAAGACAAAGGGGAAGGCCAAGTGAGACACCGGGTTTCAGGAAGAAAGCTTGATAGGCCCACGGAGCATCGGCTTGCGTTGTATCGGAACCAAGTCGCCGAACTCATTGACCATGAAAAGATGGTGACAACGGTCGCGAAGGCCAAAGAGGTGAAGGGTCTCACAGAGCGGATGATCACGCTCGGCAAGGAAGGCAGTCTAGCGTCCAGAAGACGTGCGCAGCAGTTCATCACACAGGAGCGTGTGGTGAAGAAGGTCTTTGGAGACATTGCCAGACGCTATGCCAATCGGCCCGGCGGTTATGTTCGGCTGGTGCGCATAGGACCGCGTCACGGTGATGCTGCAGAGATGGCGCAGCTCGAGCTCGTGGAGTGACGTTTCAGAAGTATGCGGCGCTCGTCGAGTATGATGGTGCGCTGTTCCGGGGGTTCCAGATACAGGCGGAGGGTCGCACTGTCCAGGGAGAGATCGAGAAGGCGTTAAGGAACTTGACCGGGAGGGTGATCCGTGTCCAGGGGGCGAGCCGCACTGATTCTGGTGTGCATGCGGTTGGTCAGGTGATAAGTTTTTGGGTCCCGGGCGGATTTGAGGAGCGTACGATAGTGCGAGGTCTGAACCATTATTTGGCGGAGGACGTCTCCATTCGCGGAGTATGTCGGATTCATGATGACTTCGATGTCCGCCGTAGGGCGGTTGCTCGTCACTATCGTTATGCAATCGTGAATGAAGATACTACGGTACCACCTTCCGTTCGACACATGGCGCTGCGTGTTAGACGGGCACTCGACGTGAGCCGTATGCGGGCTGCTGCCCGTGCGCTTGTCGGTGTGCACGATTTCTGTTCTTTTGCAACGTCCCTCGACGAGGCGGGTTCAACTGTGCGGCAGGTATATGAGGCGCGTGTCCTTGACCATGGGAGCGTGATCGAGTTCTGGATTGCCGCCAATGCATTCCTGCGGCATCAGGTGCGTAATACCGTTGGCCAGCTGCTACAGGTAGGATTCGGTCGGAGTGGGGTTGAGGTGTTCCATGAGCTGGTGAACAGACCGCAGCGCGGGGCTGCTGGACCGGCCGCTGATGCCAGAGGACTATGCCTTGTCAAAGTGACGTATGAGGCACCGCTGCAATTCGCTGCGTGATGCGGATGGGTGGCAGTGCACATGGAGATGAGTCGATGCAGACGTACAGTCCGAAGCTGAAAGATATTGAGAGGGAGTGGCATGTGATTGATGCCGCTGGCAAGACTCCTGGCGAAGTTGCCACACGCGCAGCCGTGCTTCTCCGCGGAAAACATAAGCCTATATTTGCCCGGCATATCGACACGGGTGACTATGTTATTGTTCTCAACGCAGCCAGGGTTGTTGTCACGGGCAACAAGAAGACACAGAAGATATACTACCGACACTCGGGCTACCCCGGTGGATTGAGAGCTCCGACGCTCGAAGACGTGATGAGGAAGGACCCGAGGAGGGTGATAGAGCATGCTGTCAAAGGCATGCTCCCCAAGAATGCTCTGGGCCGTGCGATGTACCGCAGACTGCGCGTGTATGCCGGGGCAGAGCATCCTCACCAGGGTCAGCTTGCACAGAGAGAAGGTGAACGCTGATGGCCGATGCAGCTTATGTCTGGGGGACAGGTCGACGTAAGACCGCAATAGCGCAGGTCCGGCTGTATGCCGGTAATGGTGAGATCAATGTCAATGGCAAACCGCACGCCGAAGTCTTTCCACGACTCGAACTCAGGCGTATGGTTGAGTCACCACTGCAGGTCACGGATCTTGCCGATAAGTTCCGTGTCGAAGTGAAGGTTCAAGGCGGTGGTATCAGTGCCCAAGCCGGTGCTATTCGACTCGGTATCGCTAGGGCACTTGTCCGGGAGAGTGTGGCTCTCAAGCCGATCCTGCGCAAAGAGGGGTTCCTGACACGGGACCCGCGTGTTAAGGAGCGCAAGAAACCCGGGCTGCGGCGCGCCCGCAAGGCTCCTCAGTACACCAAGCGGTAGTCGTCCCCCAACTACAGCCCTTGTGAAGAGGTGCTTCAGAAGGGTGGCAGCGGAACACAAGCTGCCACCCTTCTTTCTTACGTGCGAACGCCACATTCAGCCTTCCTCGCAGCGCGGTGACCGTTGAGTGAACGGTGTCAATGACGTAACATGGTACTTGAAGCTGACAGACCTTCCTGATCCTGCTGATGCTGTGGCGCTGTGACAGACACGTCATCAAACAATGTTCTACATTCGTGCTGTACTTGATGGTGGTGTTGCAGTCGGGCAGTTGCAGGGCCTTCTGTCGAACTCCGGGTACGGGTGGGTTGGCTGAAGGGTGACCATGGTGGTAGTGTGTGCGCTTGCTGGTAAGCCGACGCTTGTGTACATGGAGCTTCCAATGGGCGTATATCGCTTCGACAGGATGGAGGGATACCCAGTGCACGTATCTGGAGGGGTGCGCAGAGAGCCTCGTTCTCCAGTTGGGGGGTCAGCCGCTCTTTTCTGTGGGTCTGAGAACAGCGCTGTAAAATCCGAGGGGGCGCGTACATGCCAGTCAAGGAGGGCCGTTTGTATGGCAATTAATAAGCCATGGCTGAGATTTACACGTGAGAATGTTGAGAAGGCTCCTGATTGTCAGGGAATCTACGAGATATGCAGTCTCACCCCTGAGGGCAAGAGGCTCTGGCGATTGGGGAAGGTGCATAACCTCAGGCAGCGGCTTATTACCCGCTTGACCGATCCACCGCCCCCTGAGAACTGCTACTTTCGCTACTTCGAAGCCGGGCTCTCCCATGACATTGACGTCCTTGCTGGCGCGCTCTTTGACAGCTACACACGGCCAGCTCGAGAAGCCTGGGAAGAGGAAAATAAGCCCTAGCAGGTCTCGCACCTCTCTGTGCGGATTACAGAGAAGGAAAATGGGCCATTGTGGACTCGAACCACAGACCCCGGTCTTATCAGGACCGTGCTCTAGCCGACTGAGCTAATGGCCCGACGTTTATACTATAGCGTGTTCGGGGCAGCAGCTGCAAGATGTGTGTATGCAGGTGTCTACGCTTCCTCTATCGAGACAAGGTTATCGCCGATCTGGACGCTTGTCTCGGGTGAGACCATCACCTCGATAACAGTCCCATCCGTCGTTGCCACTATCTCGTTTTCCATTTTCATGGCTTCGATGGTAAGGAGAAGGTCCCCTTCCTTGACCTTTTGACCAGCGGTAACCTTGACGCTCAGAACCTTGCCTGGCAGGGGTGAGGTAATGACTTCTGTCGCCACGATATCTTTTCCTCCAGTGCGTATTGCTCAATCAGAGCGGTATGTTGCCATGTCGCTTCTCAGGAAGTGTCTCTCGTTTGTCTTCGAGAATGGTGAAAGTCTGTGCGAGTTTGACCCTGGTCTCCTGCGGGTCGATGACGTCGTCTACGGAGCCGCGCTCGGCGGCCCTGTACGGATTGGAGAAGAACTCTTGGTATTCCGCGATCCGCCTCGCACGGACTTCAGCAGGGTTCTCGGCGTTCTTGATCTCCCGTGCGAAGATAATCTCGGCTGCGCCGCTTGCGCCCATGACCGCGATCTCGGCCGATGGATACGCAAGGACTACGTCAGCTCCAAGGTACTTTGAGCACATGCCAACGTATGCCCCCCCATAGGCCTTGCGCAGGATCAGCGTCACCTTGGGGACGGTAGCCTCAGAGTAGACATACAACAACTTGGCACCGTGCCTGATAATTCCGCCGTGCTCCTGGACCGTACCTGGCATGTAGCCCGGAACATCGACGAGCGTCAGCAACGGGATGTTGAAGCAATCGCAGAATCGTATGAAGCGCGACGCCTTGTCAGATGCGTTGATATCAATAACGCCAGCCATGAACTTTGCCTGGTTGGCTATGATACCGATTGTCTTCCCTCCAAGATGGGCGAAGCCAACGACGATATTGGTAGCGAAATACTTGTGCACCTCAAGGAATTGCCCTTCATCCACAATCCTCGTGATGATCTCTCTCACGTCGTATGGCTTGTTGGGGTCTGCGGGCACCACGTCACGCAGCGCAGGCTCAAGGCGAGTCACAGGGTCGGCTGAAACAGACTGTGGCGGCCGCTCGCGATAGTTTTGAGGGATATATGACAGCAGTTGACGCACCGTCTCGATCGCGCCGACGTCGTCGGGCGCAAGAAAATGCGCGACGCCGCTCTTCTGGTTGTGTACCAATCCGCCGCCGAGTTGTTCGTGGGTGACTTCTTCGGATAGGACGCTCTTCACCACGGCTGGCCCAGTGATATACATGGTGCTGGATTTGCGTGTCATGATGATGAAATCGGTAATTGCGGGAGAATACACTGCTCCCCCCGCTGTAGGTCCCAGAATCACCGAAATCTGCGGAATTACGCCCGATGAGCGTGAGTTTCGGAAAAATATCCTTCCGTATCCATCCAGAGCGTCGACACCCTCCTGGATGCGTGCTCCACCCGAGTCAAGAAGGGCGATACAGGGTATGCCTGTTTGAAGTGCGAGGTCCTGCGTCCGCGCGATCTTTAGCGCATGAGTCTCCCCAAGCGAGCCGCCCATTACGGTGAAGTCTTGCGCGTACAACGCGACCTTTCTACCGTTGACAGTACCGACACCAGTGACGACGCCGTCTGCTGGAAGTTCCATCTTGTCGAGGTCGTAGTACGTAGACCGGGTGCGCATGAACGCGTCGTATTCGACGAAGGATCCTTCATCGACCAGCAAAGCCACGCGTTCGCGGGCGGTGAGCTTTCCTTTCTCGTGCTGCGCTTCAACCCGTTCTGGACCGCCATGAGCGTAGATGGCCGCGCGTTTCTGCTGCAGTTGCTCCAGCTTGCTCAATTCTCCGTTCCTGTCTGCCATACTGTCACCTCCTCGTGATATGTGGTGAGGCACGAGCGCCCCCGCCTCCGCCTTCCTAACCAAGTATGCCCAGGAACACACCACCTGCAATAGCTGCACCGATGGCTCCTGCCACATTGGGGCCCATGGCGTGCATCAGGAGAAAGTTCCGCGGATTCTCTTTCTGGCCGAGCACCTGCACGACACGCGCGGACATCGGCACCGCCGAGACACCTGCTGCCCCAATCATTGGGTTGATCTTCTCTTTCGAGAAGAGGTTCATGAACTTGGCTAGCAATACGCCTGCCCCGGCTGCACTTGCGAACGCGACGACGCCCAGCACAAGGACAAGCAGCGTACGGGGTTGAAGGAAGTTTTCCGCAGGCATGCTGGCGCCGATGGCAAGTGTCAGGAATATCGTGAGAATGTCGACCAGTCCATCCTGTGCCGTATTGCTCAGGCGTTCAACGACGCCTGATTCGCGGAATAGATTGCCCACCATGAACAGCCCTATCAACGGTGCTGATGAAGGGACGAAGAGGATCACGACAATCGTAGTAATAATCGGGAACAATATCTTCTCTTGTTTGCTCACGGGTCGCAGCTGCGGCTTCATGTAAATCTTGCGCTCTTCCTTCGTCGTGAGCAGCCGGATGACGGGTGGTAGGATAACGGGTACTAGGGCCATGTATGAATAGCACGCCACGGCGGTCGCGCCGATGATTTGTGGCGCGAGAACGGAGGTAACGTATATCGTGGTGGGGCCTTCCGCTCCGCCTATGATCCCGATCGAGGCGGCCTCTGGCATGGTGAACCCGCTGAGCAGCGCCAGGAAGAAGGCGAAATACACACCGAACTGGGCTGCAGCGCCGAGAAGGAGCGTCTTTGGGTTTGCCAGCATCGGCCCGAAATCAGTAAGGGCGCCGAGACAGAGGAACATGAGTGGAGGCAGAATCTGCCACATTACACCGTATTGAAAGATCCTCGCCAGAATGCCGACAGGGGATGTCGGGTGCTGGCTCTGGTCTGTTTGTTCTTGAGTGAGGATTCGTGCGATCGTCTGGCCTTTTTCGACTTCGTCACCCTCATTGACCATCCATTTATCAACCCGGCCGAACACTGGTGCCGGGATGGTGCTCGTGGTGGTGCCTGATTCGATTGTGACAAGCGTGGTGCCTTTGCTGAAGCGCGTGACCTCTTCAGTGTCGATGCTTACCACAGTCCCAGCCACAGGAGACTCCAGGTTGAGGGCGTAGTCCATCGTTCCACCGAGTGGCAGGTTTACGAGTATCATGCCGAACCCGATTGGCAAGAGAAGCAGAGGTTCCATCTTCTTGGAGATGGCGAGGTAGATGAGGAGTCCGCCGATGGCTAGCATGACAGCATTTCCCCAGAAGAAATGCTGCAAGCCACTTTCTAGTAGACCAAACACGTCAAGTCCTCCGTGAATGAGGTGTGCCACAGTGTGGCATTGTCATGAGCAGCCACACGGATGCTCAGTCTTTGCTCTTCTCTCTTGTGGTCTGGGTCGCGATGCGCGAGCCCACAGTGATGAGTGCCGCAAGGATGACCAGCAGAAGGAACACCATTCCGAAGCCGCCAGCGGCAATCTGGATCGCGAAATCCCAATCTATCATGTTTCAGTACCTAGTGGGTCGGCGGAAGGCTGTAACTCAGATCGTCTCAGCCTGACAGCCCCCCGCTTTGTGGCCTAATAGTGTACCATGCCGCCCCTGTCGCTACGAGACATCTTCCGGGCTTCTCACGCTGGACAGCGTTCTGGCGACCGTAGAGTGTGTGAACCCGCGGTTGTACAGATAGCGCGAGAGGCGTCGTACGAACGTCTCATGTTGCAGTCCTGTCATCGAGGCCGCCTTGTGTCGGGCCAGTTCAAGCGCGACTACGTCATCGTCTATCCCTTCCGTCAAGCGGTCAGCCAGCTCCGGTGCAATGCCCTTATCCCTGAGTTCCTTGCGGATGAGCCGTCTACTTCTAGGTCTGAAGGCCTGGCGGCTTTCACTCCACGACCTGGCAAACGCGTCATCGTCAAGAAGGCCCTGCTGCAGAAGTCTGCTGATGGCTTCTTCGACTACCCTCGTCGGGAATCCTGCTGCCTGTAGGCTCCTCCTGATTTCGGCAGTACTGCGCATGCGGTGCTGCAGCAGCCTGTAGGAACGTTCCATCGCTTGTTCTATTCCGTGTCGTGGGGCCATTAGACAAGATGGTGTGCGATTAGTCTTGCGGCTGGGTCGACTGGATGTCTTCACCGCCTTCTACCGGCTTGAGCGCCGCAAGTGATTGGCGTATCTCCCGCTCGATCGTTGAGGCTATTTCCGGGTTCTGTCTTAGGAACTCACGCGCGTTCTCGCGCCCCTGACCCAGCCTGTGCTCTCCATAGGTAAGGAATGCCCCGGCTTTCTTGATGATGCCTGCGCTCACCCCGAGGTCGAGCAGGTCCCCTTCCTTACTGATGCCATGATAGAACAGAATGTCGAATTCTGCTGTGCGGAAAGGTGGTGCGACCTTGTTCTTGACTACGCGTGCCTTAACACGCATGCCGACAATTTCCGTCCCTCGTTTCAGCGACTCTCCCCTCCGGAGGTCGATGCGGACAGAGCTGTAGAATTTCAGCGCGCGGCCCCCTGGCGTAACCTCCGGATTGCCGAAGATGATGCCGACCTTCTCCCTCAGCTGATTGATGAAGACAACTGCGGTCCGGGACCGGCTGATGGAGGCGGTTAGCTTCCTCAAAGCCTGTGACATGAGTCTGGCTTGGAGGCCGACATGCGAGTCACCCATGTCGCCCTCTATCTCGGCCTTCGGCACCAGCGCGGCAACGCTGTCTACCACAATAACATCGATGCCGGAACTGCGCACAAGGTGCTCCGCTATTTCGAGTGCCTGCTCTCCCGTGTCTGGCTGGGAGATGTAAAGGTCGTCGATATTGACGCCGCAGGCCCTGGCGTACTGCGGATCAAGGGCATGCTCAGCATCTATGTAGAGGGCCCGTCCGCCAGCCTTCTGTGCCTCAGCAATGATGTGCTGTGCGAGGGTTGTCTTGCCGGATGATTCCGAGCCGAATATTTCCGTAACCCTGCCGCGGGGAATGCCCCCGACGCCGAGAGCCATGTCAAGCGAAAGCGAACCGGTAGGGACAACATCTACATGCTGTGTGGCTACCTGCCCGAGCCGCATCAATGAGCCGCGCCCAAACTGCCTTTCGATCTGTTCAATGGCGAGTTCGACTGCCTTTTCCTTATCAGTGGTCATCGTGTCCTGCCTTTCACTGCCCACGACTGGTTGTGGTAGTGGGACCTACTTTCTCCTGACCTCCCGGCCTACTTTCCAAACGTGTTCTTCCTCGGGTGCGTGGACATCTCCTCGCGCGCTGCCACCCTTGCGACCCTGCCAGACCGGCTTCCTCTTCTGAAGGAATGCGTTTTGCCCTTCATTCCCATCCCGTGTCAGAGACTGCATGACGATAAGTTCGGTGCCGTAACGGAATGCGTGGCGCTCATTGAGGTCCTGTATGTTGTACAGGAACTGTTTCTCCCATCTTACTACCAGGGGCGCGTTTGCAGCTATTGACTTGGCCATCTCCCAAGCTTTCTCATCAAGCTCCGAATCGGGATAAACATAGTTGACCAGTCCCGCTTCTTTGGCCCACTCAGCCGACCTTGCTTCTGCCGTGAGAAGTAGCTCGTGTATGCGTTTCCTTAGGAAGGACTTGTACGAACCTGCTGTCGGTGTGTAGCAGCCGAAGCCAACCTTTCCACCGGGCAGGGCGAAGCGTGAGTCAGTCGAGGCAAGCACGATGTCTGAGCTTCCTGCGAGTGCCACTCCGAACGCGTAGCAGTTACCCCTCACCACGGCGATCACAGGAACCGTGATGCTGCCAGCCATGAACTGCAGCATCCTGGGCGTTCTCTCAAAATACCAGCGTTGGCTAAGGAGATCCTTGTTCGTGAAGGCAGTGAAGTCACCACCTGAGCAGAAATGCTCTCCCGATGATCTCAGCAGAGCGCAGGAGATATCCGGGTTGTCCTCAATAAGCTGCAGCGCATCGGTCATCTCTTCGATGAGGGTTACACTCAGGGCGTTCTGTACCTGGGGGCGATTTAGCGTAATTACTGCAACGTGGCTGGACGTGTCCCACTCCAAGACAATGTCGTTGTATTCGCGTGGTACAGGGAAAGTGGGCGTATAGGGAGGATAAGTACCCGATGACTGCATCTTCAGAACTGTTGGGTGAAAGTTCATTGTCATAGCCTCCAGTCCGCCTCATCCTCGGGCAGCAGCATGATGCAGGCCATTATACATCAGGGTTTCAAGTCAGATGTTGCAGGAACCTATCTGCTGGGCGAAGACTGAGGCTGCTGATGCCGAGCGCTATCAGGCTCAGTCCCCCTGTCATCGCTCCGGCAAACATGAACATGTCCTGCCAGAATTGAAATGGAAACAACATTACAAGGTAATCCATCTGCGGATCCAGTTGCCAGAATGGATTGTCAAAGAGCAGAAGGTGGAAGTTGACGAACATCCCTCCAAAGTCTACAACGAAAAGCACCGCTCCACATACGAGACCTGCTAGGCTGAGCAAGGCGCCGTTTCGCAGACTCAGCAGCAGGGCGTACTGCCGGTGTTGAGATGCTGCAAAGGCCGTCAAGGTGACCAGTACCAGGAGACTGATTGATTGTAGTAGAGAGTTCATGTCGAAGAGACCCTTCACATCGGCTAGGTGAATCAGTTCATACTTGTGAAAGAGAGGGAAAACTGTACCGTCGGTCTTTGTGACCTGCATCTGCGGGCTTACAGCCTGCGAGTTAAAGTACTCAATGAGCCTTTCCACTATCCGGTCGAGCTGCTCTCTGTCGAGACCGGTTGTCTCGCTGACGTGGTACAAGTCGAACCCGCGAGTATACAGCCCAGGGCTGTTCATCTCGATGCGCACCGAGGTGCAGAGGAACAGAAGCGGGAGAAGCAGTACGATGAGGCAGTCGAAGATCTTGTATTGGATGCGATTCTGCATTCGCTCAGCCATTCTGTGAGCCCCTTGTGAACCACGTGGTATAATCTTCGCGATGGCTTCGGCCTTCGTTCACCTCCACGTTCACACCGAGTATAGCCTTCTCGACGGCATGTGCCGAATCCCCCAACTCATCAGCCGTACGCTTGAGCATGGCATGAGTGCCATTGCCATCACCGACCACGGGAACATGTACGGTGTGATCGATTTCTATACGGCCGCCAAAGCAGCGGGGGTGAAACCTATCATCGGCTGCGAAGTCTATGTGGCCGAGGCTGGCCGAGCGAACAGGGATCCCGCATTCAGGAACCCATATCATCTGACACTGCTCGCACGTGACAGTGAAGGATATCATAACCTTCTGCAGCTTGTTACGAAGTCCTATACCGAGGGTTTCTACTACAAACCGCGGGTGGACCGGCAACTGCTTGAGGAGCACCGAGCAGGGCTTATCGCGCTGTCCGGCTGTGCCAGTGGCGAACTTGTGCGCCTGCTTCTTGAAGGCAGGGTTGAGGAGGCGGAGAAGGTAGCTTTCTGGTATCGCACTGTCTTTCCCGAGTTCTATGTTGAAATCCAGAGGCATCCTATTCCCGACCTTGAGAAAGTGAACCCGCAACTGATTGCGCTTGCCCGCAAACTGGAGATTCCGCTCGTCGCGACTTTTGATGTTCACTATGTCGACAGGGAAGATGCCGAAGCCCACGACCTGTTGCTGTGCGTGCAGACCAATTCTACTGTGCACGATAAGAAGCGACTCAAAATGGCCGGCGACTTCTTCTATCTCAGACATCCGGACGAGATTGCTCAACTGTTCGAAGACCTGCCCGAAGCGCTTGAGAACACTGTGCGAATAGCGGATTCCTGTAATCTTGAACTTGATTTCTCTCAACTGCACCTGCCGGCGATTCCGCTGCCCGTGGATGTTACGCCGGAACAGTACCTTGGCGACCTCTGTTGGGAAGGGTTTCGACAACGCTACCCGGAACCGAAACCGGAGCATGAGGAGCGGCTGCGATACGAGCTTGATGTTATTGCGAGGACGCACTTTGCCGATTACTTTCTGGTCGTGTGGGATATTGTTTCGTTTGCCAAGGAACAGGGCATCTACTATGGTGTTCGTGGAAGTGCTGCCGCCAGTCTTGTCCTCTACTGTCTGAACATCACTGATATAGACCCCCTCGAATACGGTCTGGTGTTCGAGCGGTTTCTCAATATCGAACGGCGTGAAATGCCGGATATCGACCTCGATTTCCAGGATGACCGGCGTGAGGAGATGCTTGCCTATGTCAATACCAAGTATGGCAGCGACCACGTAGCGCAGATCATCACATTTGGCACCATGGGTGCCAGGGCCGCACTCCGCGACACTGGCCGCGCGCTTGGGATGCCGTACAGCCAGGTCGACAGTATCGCTCGTCTCATTCCTCAAGAGTTGACCATCACGCTTGAGCGCGCTCTCAATGAGAGTCCGGAACTGCGCCAGGCGTATGACACCGATGAGGATGTTCGGAAGCTCATAGACGCGGCGCGAAAGCTTGAAGGACTCGTTCGCCATGCAAGCACACATGCGGCTGGTGTCGTTATTTCCCGTGATGTTCTGACCAACTATGTGCCTCTTCAGCCCGTCGGAAAGACCGGGCAACAGGGTTTGATGACCCAGTTTCACATGTGGAACATCGCGAAGCTCGGCCTGCTTAAGATGGACTTCCTTGGGCTATCCAACCTCACCATCTTGGCTAAAGCGCGTGACATAATCCGTGAACGCCGAGGCGTGGCGATCGATTTCCAGGAACTGCCGCTGGATGACAGCCGTACATTTCAGTTGCTGGCATCCGGCGAGACGCGGGACATATTCCAGTTGGAGAGCAAAGGAATGAGACGCTATCTGCAAGAGTTGCGTCCCTCCAAGTTCGCCGACATCTCCGCTATGGTGGCGCTCTACCGTCCCGGTCCAATGGAGCAGATAGATACGTTCATCAGGGCAAAGCAGGGAGTTGCGCCCGTGCACTACCCTCATCCTGCACTGGAACGCATTCTGGAAGAAACGTACGGTGTTATCGTGTATCAGGAGCAGGTGATGTTCATCGCCCGCCTCCTTGCCGGATACTCCATGGGGCAGGCCGATATCTTTCGGAAAGCCATGGGCAAGAAAATTGCAGAGGTTATGAAACAGCAGGAGCAGACCTTTGTGGAGGGTGCTGTCCAGAATGGAATTGATCCGAAAGTCGCACATGAGATATTCAGCCTGATTGAGCCATTCGCGGGCTATGCGTTCAATAAGGCTCACAGCGTCAGCTATGCACTTGTGGCGTATCGGGGTGCGTATCTCAAGGCAAATTATCCAATTGAGTATCTGACCGCCTACCTCAATACGTATTCGGACAACATGGACAAAGTCGGCCTCGCGTGGGATGAATGTCGCAAAATGGGTATACGTATCCTCCCGCCCGATGTGAATCGGAGCGAGGCAGGCTTCACCATTGAAGATACGGATTCGGGTCCTGCCATTCGGTTTGGACTCGCTTCGATCAAGAACGTAGGCAATGGACCGGTAGAGGCCCTTGTCTCTGCGCGTGGGACGATGCCGTTCAACTCGATTGAGGACTTCTGTCGGCGCGTGGGCTCACGTGCTCTCAACAAGAAGGCACTTGAGAGTCTCATCCGCGTTGGAGCGTTCGATTGTCTTGGGAATCGGTCAGGTCTTCTTGCGTCACTTGATCGCATTGTAGCGTTTGCCCAGGCCGAGCAGAGGTCGCGGGATGCAGGACAGACCTCCATGTTTGATGTGCTTGCGGAGGCAGGTCCGGTGCTGGACTTGGTGGCGAATGGAGAGGTCCCCGAGATATCGGCACGGGAGAGGTTGGCATGGGAACGTGAGTTGTCGGGCGTGTATTTCTCGCGCCACCCGGCGGAGGGAATAGCGGCTGACCTGAAAGGTGTTGTGACCGGACAGTGTGCCACGTTGGCTCATGACGGGACGGAGCGCGAAGTCGTCGTGGGCGGTCTTGTGACGTCTGTGCGCCAGTCGTTTACGCGCGAAGGGAAGTCGTTTGTCGTGGCGGAACTGGAAGACACATCCGGGAGTGTTGAGGTCACCGTCTGGCCGCGTGTGCATGAAGCGACGAAAGGCCTGTGGGTTGAGGGGGCGCTGATAGTTGTCAAGGGTCAACTCAGGAGCCGTGACGGACAGGTTCAGCTTACGTGTCAGCAGGCGCAGAGATATACGCCATCCGCAAGCTCGTCTGTAAGGCGTCCACCGACACGAGAGCTGACGATAGAGATGACTGAGACTGCGGATCCTGAAAGGGATGAGGAATTGCTGTCCAAGGTAATAGCTCTCTTGCGGCAGTGCCCGGGTGAGGATCGCGTCACGCTTGTCATCAACACGCGGGGTGGTACGCGGGCGGAATTCGACCTCCCTGCCCTTCGAGTATCGTTTACCGGCGAGCTTGAACGGCAACTGGCTGCTGTGCTGACAGGCAGCACGTAGCGTGTTGCCTGACGCAGTAGTCCTTGATCCCCTCAAGGGTGAGTAACTTCCGCTTCATCTCCAGCCCTTCTCCGAAGCCTGTCAGTGCTCCATTCGCACCGATGACCCTGTGGCAGGGTATCACGAGTGGAAAAGAGTTGTGATGCAATGCTTGTCCGGTAGCTTGCCTGGCTGCAGGAGCGCCAGCAGCACGCGCGACCCAGGAGTAGGAGCGAGTCTCACCGTACGGAATAAGCTTTGTAGCATTCCATACACGCCTCTGGAAGTCCGTCCAGCACATCATGTCCAGTTCGACGGGGAAAGACACCTTCTGCCCTGAGGCATACTGTCTCAGCCACGTGGCAAGTGGCTCGAACCTCTCCAACTGAGTCTTGGCCGCTGTCGCGTGAAATCGGCATAAGGTGCTGTACAACCTTGCAATGGCGGCCTTTTCAGAGGCTTGCGGCAGTGTCGTCGCCACAAGTCCGCGAGCACTTTGTGCCAGGCCGATCATGCCCAGTGTGGTGCTCACGGTGGTGTACTCGATTATCACGCTACAGGTTCACCGGTTCGATGAGTCCGTAGTTGCCATCCTTTCTCCTGTACAGGAGATTGGCCTTTCTTGTGTCTGAATTGATGAACAGGTAGAAATCGTGTCCAAGCAACTCCAACTGGTCTGTCGCTTCGTCTAGGTCCATTGGCTTTAATGTGAAGCGTTTAGTCTTGACTATCCTCCGCGGTTTCTCCTCCTCTGGTTGCTCGCTCAGCGGCTTGAGCGGCTGCACCGCAGGTTCCATCGTACGGACGGTGTCCTTCGTCTTCCCAAAACGCTTGCCCTTGTATCGGGCTACTCTGCTGGACAGGGTGTCTACCACTCTGTCGATGGCAGTCCTTGCATCGTTCGCGTGTTCCTGTGCCCTGATCAATATGCCGTTTGTGCCGTTGAGCGTCACCTGGACCACAAAACGCCGATCCGCTGTCTTGAGACCCTCGTCAGATATCTCCACTTTTCCGTCGTCTACGCCGGGGAGGTAGCGATCCATCTTGCCGATCCGGTTGAGCGCGTATTCCTGGATTGTGGATGGGATGTTGGTTCCGTCCTTTGCGACGATCTGCAACTCCATACGTTCCTCCCTCACTAGATCTCTCGTGCTACAGTTAGTCCCCACACGTGTAAAGCTCCCGCATGTCGCAGCGCTTCCGCACACGACAGCAGTGTTGCTCCCGTTGTGCATACATCGTCAACAAGAAGTATGTTTCTTCCTTTGAGATTGACATCCTCGCACGCGAATGCCCCCGCCACGTTCAGCGAACGTGTCTGGGCGTCACGTGACTGGACCTGACTATCAGTATTCCTGACACGTGAAACCATTCCCGTGTCGATCGGCAGGTCTGTTCTGCGCGAGAGCGCCTCTGCCAGGAGACGCGACTGATTGTATCCTCTACGACGCTCACGCGCTTTGTGTAGTGGCACGGGTGTGATTGTGTCCGGTGCAAATTCCATGCTGGAGAATCCCTCTGCGAGGTATCCCGCGAGAAGTGGTGCCAGTGCCCTCAAGTTGTTGTACTTCAACTCGTGAATGGCCTGTCTGATCGCGCCTTCGAGGCGAAAGACGGAACGAATGCCGGTTATTGGAGGTGTGTGAGCTGCGCACGAAGGGCAAAGGACACTGCTGGATTGAGGTCTGCCGCAGACTGGACAGACCGGTGGCTCAATCCTCACCAGTGTGCGCTCACAGGACACACAGATAAACGCCCCGGGCCGCCCACATCTCACACAGAGCCGAGGAAAAAGGCAGTCCAGCGTAGAGTCAAACGCAACACGGCAATGGAACACCGAAGCAATGCCCCGGCTAACCGTCCTAGTGGCTGCGCGCGCGCAGTTCACCGCTCAAGATAGGCTCGTTGAGGTAGATCTCTCCGTTGCGTATCTTGATATTGTAGCCGCATTCGGGGTTTGTACATACCCACGCCTTGTACCGAATCGTCGCCCCTTGGCTTCCGAAGTCCGACAGGGGGACGAGGTCGCCCTTGTCACACTTCTGGCATTTCGGGAATGGAGCGTTCTCCAAGGTTATCCACCTCCCAGACCAAATATATCTAGGGTAGTATATCCCAACGTCTTCGTAGGAGCAAATATTTCCCGCCGTTTGTCATTTGTCCATGTCTCTAAGACCGACTCGGCCAAGGCACGTGTAGCGGGCTCCTTCAGGTGATAATAGGCTCTTCATGAGGCTCACTTTGCTCACGTCGAACGGCTCAGGGATAACCTGCGCAGCGTGCCTCAGAGCTGCAGAGAGGCTCTCTCGTTGCGTTGTCGTGGCCTCCTGTCGGACACGTCCCAATGTAAGATGTGGCGCAAACGGGCGGCTCTCAGCAGGAAATCCCAGCTTGACCATGGCAACATCAATAGATTGAGCGAGGCGACCGAGTGTCTCGTGGTCGCCTTCTAACCCGATCCATACCACCCGTGGGTTTCTGGTTGACGGGAATGCCCCGAGTGCGGCCAGACGGAGGCGCAACGGGCCGCCGCCTTTGCATGCGGCGGCCATCGTCTGCCTGATGTCCTCTATGCGAGAAGTTGGCACGTTTCCAAGGAACTTCAGTGTGAGGTGGATTGCATCTCCGTCTACCCACTTGACAGGAGCCTTGCACGAGTCTCGAAGGGTGATGATTGTCTTGGACAGCACCTTCTTGACATTGTCGGGCAACTCGACTGCCACGAAGCAGCGAACTGTCTCATCCTGTGCCATCCTTGGATCCTCCCTCCGACAGGATTCTCAGAGCATTCATGCCGAGCATGAGGTCGCGGTGTTCAGGGTCGAATTGTGGTGCTGCACGGACTTCTCTCAATGCACGTGTTTGGGACACCAGTGGATAGTCTGAGCCGAACAGGATACGTTCCGGCCCTACAAGCCGCGCGACGGTACCGTAAACTCGTGTGTCATACAACAAGTGTGTCGCCGCACTATCAAAATACACGTTGGTGAGCCTGGCTTTGACCTCTGGCATGAGCCAGTAGAATGGCAGACCACCGCCCCAGTGCGCCCCAACGATGAGAACGTCGGGATACTCCATCGCTAGGCCATAGAGCTGGTCGGGTGTGATTGTCCCCTTGCCACTGTACTGGTGGCCGACCGGCTCAGAGACGTGAGACACGACGATAAGACGACGCTGCGTGACAAGTCCGACCAGTTCCATTAGAAGAGGGCGATCGAGCAGAGAGTAACCCTGGATGTCAGGTCTCAGTTCACCCAATCCCCGCGCCCCCGCCGCAGCACACCGTTCGACTTCACGAAGCGCACGCTCCTTCGCGCGAGGCTGCACTGCACAGAAGGCTACGACGCGGTCGGGATGCCGCGCCGATACTTCAAGCAGATAGTCGTTGGTCCGCACACACATATCGTGGTCAGACCATCCTAGGTTCAGGGCGACTGACAACTGGATCTCTGACTCGTCCATTGAGGACAGCAACTCCTCCCCGGCAGCCAGTCGCGATCTGGGATTTCCGTAGAGCAGGCCAAACAGAGGATCGCGCCGTGTCAGCTCGTCGCGTCGCTCTATCACCCACGGCGGCACTATATGTGTGTGAAAATCGACGATCACTTCAGGGCTGTCTCCTGCTTTCATGCTACACGCAGGCGCTCTCGCAGTTCTCGCAGGTTTTCAACGTCTTCCTGGTTGTATTTCAAGAGCGTTTGCAAGGCGTGCGCGTCGCCGTAGTTGACGTATCTCCACCAGAGTTGCACCGCGTGTCTCCCATCGATGCCACGCAGGCGTCTCGTGATCCCGAGACACTGTTCAACAGCCTTGAAGCCACCGTAGAGGCCCTGATCCCAGCAGTCGTACATCAGGTCCCTGTGGATGAGCATCGAACCGAGCGGGATGCCGAGTTTCATCTCGATGAACACGAGGTCAAAGCGCGTGCCATTGTAGGTGTAGAGACGTCGTACACCTTCCAGGGAGCGCATCACTGTGTTTGTATCTATGCGGTTTCCTACGAGCTGGATAAGCTCAAAGCCGGTAGGCACCTCGCGGTAGATACCAAAAACAGTGATGCTGTCTCGCCATGGGCTCAAGCCGGTCGTCTCGATATCAAGATACGCGTCCATGTGGTGTCTTTGGGATAACGGTCTCACCGTCTGAAAGCAGTTGGCCGACCACACGGCCTGTCACCAGAGCGCCTGCGGCGATAATGAGGTTCAGCACAACTGTGAAGACTACGCCGAAATACACTGCCATGACTGGAAGCAGGAATGGCTTGATGGCTCTTCCGTAGAGAAAGACCGCGACCTGCTCTGTACCTGCACCTTTCTTGCGGATCTCACTCAGGAAAGGATACCACGCATATGCAGGGCCCGTGGAGACGATTGCTGCAAGTAATGCCAGAGAGACTCCCCTTATCCCGGAGTGCGCTCCAACAAAACGTGCCACCGTTTGTGCCTGCAGGTATCGGTTTGTCAGCAACAGCACGAGAAATACCAATAACAGAGGCAGAACAACCACTCGCATGCTGGCCGCACTCAATGAGAGGGCAGACAGTGTCTGGGCTTGATCGACGAAATACCCCACTACGTAGGTGCCAATGGCGGCGATCAGGAATATGAGTCCAGCGGGAGCCGTCGAACTGCCACGTCCTGCAGCCTTCTGACCTCGCTGTCTCACGGTAGACCCTCGATGATTCTTGCCAGGCTGATGGCAAGGGCAGCAAGCGGAAGGGAGAGGACAAACGCAATAAGATTTCGTGCGACAGCAAAGCGCACACCGAGCGCCGTGGCCTCGGCAGGTAGTTGTACGATGCCGACGGTGACCCACGTGAGGACGAATGCTGTCACCGCGTAGGTGCTTGCCCCGTCTTCAAGAAGTTGTCCTCCAATTATGTAGCTGTTGATTGGATTGCCGGCAAGGATGCTCCCAAGCCCAGCACCTTTGAGTGTGTCCAGCACCGGGGGGCCCGAGAACGCGTGCTGGAGCATTGCCGGTGTAAGCAGCGTGCGCACAAAGCCAAGTACAAGAATGACCCCCACGATGATCGGTAGGATGGATGTGAACTGCCGGCTTGTCTTGTGGAGTGCTACACTCCAGGATGTTCCGCTTTCCCCTGCACTTCTGGCGCCGGGCACCATTGCACTGCGTCTGCCTGCTTCGCCTGTCATCGGTCGTTTTGCCTCACAATCTCTAGGAACTCGTCCTCTGTCAGTATCTTGAGGCCCATCTTGCGGGCGCGCTCCGCTTTTGAGCCTGGCTCATTGCCAACTACGACGTACGATACTTTCCTGCTGACGTCTTGGGCGGCCCTGCCTCCAAGTCTTTGTACCAGCGATTCCGCCTCGGGTCGTGTCAATGCCTCCAGCTTGCCGGTGAACACGAAAGTCAGGCCGCTCAGTCTGTCTGCGGCTTCTGGTGCGGGTCTGCTTTCCATCCTGACGCCGGCTTCTCGCAGCTTACGCAGGATCTCCTGGTTTCCCTTCTGCCTGAAGAACGCGACGATGCTCTTCGCTATTGTGGGCCCTATCGACGGGATCGAGGCAAGTTCTTCGATGGGTGCTTTCTCGAGTTGGTCGATGCTTGGATAGTGCTGTGCTAGCAGGTCCGCATACTCAGCGCCGACATGCGGTATGCCGAGAGCGAAGATGACATTGGCGAGAGGGCGGTCCTTGCTCTCTTCGATCGAGGCGAGGAGTTTGGTAGCGCTTTTCTGGCCCATCCGCTCAATGCTGCTGAGCCGCTCGGCTGTCATTAAATAGATATCGCCTGGGTCTCTTACAAGTCCTGCTTCAAAGAGGCTGGTGCATAGCTTCTCACCCAATCCCTTGATATCCATTGCTTCACGGCTGGTGAAGTGTTTGATGCGCTCAAGTGCTTGGGCCGGGCAGGCTGCGTTGGTGCAGCGGTGTATCGCTTCGCCGGGTGGTTTGACGACCTCGGAGCCGCACACTGGGCATCTTGTGGGCATGTGAAAGACCCTTTCCTCGCCGGTTCTCAGGCTTGTGACAGGACCGACTATCTCGGGGATCACCTCTCCTGCGCGCTGTACGATGACGGTGTCACCAATACGGATATCCTTGCGGTGGATGTCCTCTTCGTTGTGGAGGGCTGCCTGGCTGATGATCACACCACCGACCCGGACGGGTTCGAGCACTGCATACGGATTGAGGCTTCCGGTACGGCCCACGTTGATCTCGATGCCGTGAAGCTTTGTGGTGCCTTGGACTGCAGGAAACTTGTATGCAATGGCCCAGCGGGGCTCTCTGCCTGCCGTCCCAAGCTCATCCTGAAGCCTGAGCGAGTCAACCTTGACCACCATACCGTCGGCATCGTATGGCCACGTGCTTCTTGCCTCCACCCATCTATCGAATGTCATCTGGACTCCTTCCAGCGTGTCCGTTCGCGTTATCTCGGGATTCACCTTGAATCCCAGCGACTTCAGCCATTCGAGTGCCTCCCACTGCGTGGCTGGCGTCGTGTTCCCTTCCATCCAGCCTAGCGCATAGACGAAGATGTCCAGAGGACGAGAGGCTGTCACGTTCGGGTCGAGTTGTCTTAGAGAACCAGCAGCTGCGTTGCGCGGATTGGCAAAGGGCGGCTGTCCTTCCTCGACCCGCCGCTGGTTGAGCCGCTTGAATCCCTCACGTGGAAGGAAGACTTCGCCCCGTACCTCGAAATGCGACGGTACCTTGTCCCGGGGCACGGAAAGCGGAATGCTTCGCACTGTCTTCAGGTTCTGTGTTATGTCCTCGCCACGATAGCCGTCTCCTCGCGTGGCGCCTGTCGAGAGAATGCCGTCTACATAGGTGATTGATACTGCGAGGCCATCTATCTTGGGTTCGCAAACAGCCGTGAATGAGTCGGTGCCTATGGCCGTTGCAGTCCGCTTCCACCAGGCGGCAAGTGCTTCGCGATCAAAGACGTTGGCCAGACTCAGCATGGGCACGACATGCGTCACTGTACGGAATGACTCCAGTGGTGGAGCTCCAACCCGCTGTGTTGGAGAGTCGGGCGTGATCAACTCTGGATAATCAGCCTCTATCTGTTTCAGTTCTGTGAAGAGTCTGTCGTATTCCTGATCGCTTATCTCCGGACTGTCCAGTACGTAGTAGCGGTAGTCAGCACGGTTGATGGATTCCCGTAGCTCCTCAGCTCGTCTCTTGGCTTCCTCGATACCCATGATTCATCCTCCGATTCAGGATGTGTCGGCTCGCCTGCAATGTACCAGTAGACTCGGTGTGTCGCACTGCCTTCTTCAGCTCCCCTTTTCCTTTTCCAGCCAGATTCACTGCCTGAGCTCCACCAGCTTATGTCCAATTTCAAGCCGAATGCCACTGGATGCCTCAGTGATCAGTCGCTCCGTTCCCTTTTCTTTCTTTGGCGGGTACCGCTGGTCCAGGCTGTTTCCTCAATCTCCGATATAACTCTACTCGCAGGGGCTGAGTCATCCATCTTCAAGTTCCTGAAGATTTGGGCGTCGACCGATATATCGATGAAGCCTACTGGTAGTAGACATATAGCCATCACCGCCATGTGTTTCGCCCGATTCTGAGCGATGCCATATGATGAAGTGGTTGTGACGAGGGTCGGCTTGTCGTTGAATTCTTCACCTCCTGGATCTGCCGCGAGAGCCCTGCTTGATGAACTGACCAAAGGCAGTGATACATGATGTCAATTCCAGCGGGAATCAGCACCTTGGTGAATGCGTGGCTGGCGCTGGTGAGCGGGGTAGTCTCGCGGTAGCTCACTGCCTTATGGGAATTGTCCATGCTTCGTCCCTCGATGATCACGTATCCAAGTGTCCCGGCGGCAGGAAGAGCGAGCAGCATGATGAGCATCATGCGGAGTTTACGCCTGTTTCTCACCGCTGCACGCTAGGATATAGCAGCAGACATCTGCCAGCCAATGGGGATCTCACCTATCACGTCTTCACGCAGCGGCTTCTCTGGTACAATTGAAATGGATGCCCCCGTACGGGGTCGGCTTATTGCGGTGGAACAGAACTTCTATCTACTTGACGTCTTTGCAGAAGGCCAGTACTCCGGCAATCAGCTGGCGGTCTTTCGCAACGCTGCGCATATTAAGGCGGATGACATGCGCAGGCTCGCAGCCGAGGTTCATTTTTCGGAGACCGCCTTTATCATGTCCGACGAACCTTGGAGCGGTGCGTACGCCATGCGTGTGTTCACTCCGGCTGAAGAGATACCTTTCTCTGGCCATGCTGTGCTCGGCGCTGCGTATGTGCTGCAGACGGAGTTGTTCGGTTCCAGCTACCCGCAGATGGCCGTAGACCTGCCGTGTGGTCGCGTGAACATTGCGTTCACTTACCGATACACGGCTGTTGACTTGGTGTGGATGACTCACCTGCCTCCAGAATACGGCGGGACAGTGGAACGGCACGCGGCGGCAGCTGCTGTGGGGCTGGACGTGTCGGAGGTTATTGAAGGGCTGCCGGTAATTCAGGTGTCCACGGGGATGCCCTTTCTTATGATTCCTGTGCGTTCGCGCTTGGCTCTGGCCCGCGCCCGTGTGGACACGCAGAAATACGTCTCTCTAAGGGAGGCTACAGGCGTCCGCTCACTGTACCTCTTTGCACCTGAGACATACAGTGCTGATAACCGCTTCAGCGCGCGGATGTTTGCGCCCGACTATGGCATACATGAGGATGCGGCTACGGGTGCTGGCGCAGGATGCCTGGCAGCGTATGTGCTTGACTACATGACTCCCGAATTCGATGCCACTGACTTCAGCATTGAGCAGGGCTATGAGATATGGCGGCCGTCGCTTCTTTTCGCCCGGGCCCGGCGGGGTGTTGAAGGTATGCGGGTCGATGTCGGAGGTCGTGTCCAGATGGTGGCACGCGGAAGCTTTGTGTAGCGGATGGTGACGCCGTTCCGACGTTGGCAAGTCGCGCCGGATGTCCGCCCGGTGAGATACTGAACTTGGAGGTCCCATCTCTCTTCCGCATTTTCAGTTTGAAATTGTTGCGAGCGACCGCACAACTAAGGCGAGGCTCGGCCAACTCACTACGCGGCATGGTGTTGTTTCGACACCTGTCTTCATGCCGGTTGGCAGCCAGGCAACGGTCAAGTCCATCACACCGGAAGAGGTTCAAGCAGCCGGCGGCGAGATGATACTGTGCAACTCATACCATCTCTACCTGCGCCCGGGTGTGGATGCAATTCGCGCTGCCGGTGGACTCCACGCCTTCATGGGATGGCAAGGGGGCATAGTCACCGACAGCGGAGGATTTCAGGTCTTCAGTCTTGCTGGGCTTCGGGCCTTGGATGATAACGGTGTGACGTTCCGCTCTCACATCGATGGAAGCGAACATCGTTTGACGCCCGAGACCTCCGTGGCTATTCAGGAAGCCCTTGGAGCAGACATAATCATGGCGCTCGACGATGTTCCCCCCGCCGACGCTACGGACAGCCGCGTACGGGAGGCAGTTGGGAGGACTCACCGGTGGGCTGAACGCTGCCTCAGGGCGCAGACCCGCGATGATCAGGCTCTCTTCGCAATAGTCCAGGGTGGAAGGGATCACGGGCTGCGCGAGTATTCGGCACGCTCTCTCCGGGCGCTCGACTGCCCCGGATATGCCATTGGCGGTCTGAGTGTCGGGGAGGCCAAGGAGACCATGTATCAAGTATTGGCGTGGACGGCTCCTCTGCTTCCCGAAGGCAAACCACGTTATCTGATGGGTGTTGGAGCACCGGAGGATCTTGTTGAAGCGGTCAGTCATGGAGTTGACATGTTCGACTGCGTGCTGCCCACCCGGGTGGCACGGAACGGAGCGATTTACACGGCGAAGGGGAGACGTAACATTAGGCATGCCTCGTTCAGGTTGCAACACGGTCCGCTTGAAATGGGCTGTGATTGCTATACCTGCCGCACGTTTTCTGCTGCCTATGTGCACCATCTTTTTCGCTGTGAAGAATTACTCGGCTATCGTCTGGCGACGATTCACAACCTGCGTTTCATGCACCGTCTGATGGAGCACATCAGAGAGGCGATACGAGTTGGAGATCTGCAAGAGTTCAAGAAGGAGTTTGCACGGACGTACCGGCCATCCAGCGAGGAGGCGAGGCTTTCTCACCGGCGTAGTCGTACCAGAACTACATTTCACATTGACAGGAACGGGCTATCCTGACGGTGGGTGCTATTCTCACGTATAACAATGTTCTCTGGCTGGCGTTTGTGCTCGTCGACCTTGCTGTTGCCGTTGCAGTGTTCAGGCTCTTCGGCAAGCACGGCCTTGTTGCCTTAGTCGTTGCCTCGGTGATAATGGCCAATGTCCAGGTCACCAAGTCGGTAGTGCTGTTCGGCCTGACAGCGACCCTCGGCAACGCTTTGTATGGCAGTGTGTTCTTTGCCACGGATATATTGAGCGAAGTCTATGGACGGCAGGAAGCTCGCAGGTGTGTGTGGCTCGGTTTCCTGACCATGGCACTTGTCATACTCTGGATGTCTTTCTGTCTGAGCTTTGTGCCAGGCCCCTTTGACCTGGCCCACGAGTCGCTTATGCAGGTCTTTGGTTTCCTTCCACGTATTGCCCTCGGCAGTCTTGTGGCGTATCTGGTCTCCCAGCACCACGACATATCGTCCTTCCATTTCTGGCGACGGCGGACACAGGGGAGGCATCTATGGCTTCGTAACTGCGCCTCGACGATGGTCTCACAGGCAATTGACAGCGTCCTCTTCTGTTTTATCGCCCTATGGGGTGTCTACCCTCCCGGGGCATGGCTTGAGATATTGCTGACGACGTATGTGCTCAAGTGGGTGGTGGCCCTTCTCGATACACCTTTCATTTATCTTGCGGTTCGCCTTAAGCCTTCCGACCTCCCGACAACCGACTCGAGGTGACAGGAGCGGCACTGATCGGAGGGGGTGCTTGCAGCAATGTATCCTGTCCTGAGAATCTCTGAGAGCGTTGCGCCAGTGGACAAAGCTGGTTATAGTGGCATCAATCGCACATGCCTGCGAGACGAAATGGCCTGGGGGGTGAAGGGTTCATATGAGCCTGAGGCTCGACTGTACCGACTCTGGATGTTACATCCGGGTGGACTCGCTCGACCTCCCGTGTGCCGCCTGTGGCGGATCTGTCCAACCTGTCGAACTCCGCGCTTATGGGCCTGTGCGTCTGCACGTGGCACCACCGGAACAGACAGGCCCGCTTCTGTGGCGCTACGTGCCACTGCTGTCTGTCTCCAGTCAGTTCGGCGAAGCGTTACTTGGCGAAGGGGAGACTTCTCTTGAAGAGACGCCGCAGCCTGTAGCCAATCTTCGTGGCAGTCGACTGCTTCTCAAGGATGGAATGGTCGACTCTGCTTGGGCAATCCAGGACCGTGGGGCTGTTGCCACCATCGTGTCCAGGGGCAATATGGCTGCATCTGTTTCTGTGTGCGGTGCCTGTGCAGCTCTGTGGGTAGCCGTGGTTGTTGGCGGGCGGATTCTGGACTCCGAGTTATCCCTGTGGCTGTCTGTGGCTCAGCTGTCATACGTGTTTGGAGAACAACTTTGCTCGTTGTGACCGGTCTCTGTGCCTTGCGCCAAAGACCATTCGCTCTGTCAATTTCGATTCTCCCCCGAGGAGGGTCGATGGTTTCAAGACCATTGCATATAAGGTGTGCGAGGAGATGGGATACGGCCTGTCTGAGTGAGTTGTTGAGCCCACAAGTTCTGGTGGGGTGGGGACTCCTTTCTGCTGATGACCCCGTTGCCTGCATCATTACCGGCAACGGACTGAAACATGTGCCAGTCTCACAGCGATGTCGAGGTTTTTGACTGCAGGTCAAGTCGACTGGAAGATTTAATGTGACAGTGGCTCGCGATGTACCACGAAGGAGAGGATCAATGAGAGTCTGCACTGTACAAGAGATGCGCGAACTGGACCGCCGTGCTGCAGATGAATATGGACTGCCTGCCCCCATCCTCATGGAGAATGCGGGACACGCTGTCTACCGGGTCCTCAGGTCAGAATATGGTACGGATGGTCGCCGTTATGTCGTTGTGTGTGGTAGGGGCAACAATGGAGGCGATGGCCTTGTGGTAGCACGGCTGTTGCATTCCGATGGTGCTGACGTGCGGGTGTATCTCCTTGCTCCTGAAGAGGCGCTCTCCGGTGATGCCAAGGCGAACCTCGATGCTGCCAGGAAGGCTGGCATCCCGCTGCAACGCGTACAGTCGCTTGATGATCTGTATCTCGGACGTCGGTGCGACGTGGTGGTGGATGCCATCTTTGGAACGGGTATCACCCGTGAAGTGGAGGGCCTTGATGCCTTTGTGATCAATCGTATCAATGATTCCGGCCTTCCTGTTGTGAGCGTCGATATTCCCTCGGGCGTGGACGGAAACACAGGTGCCATTCACGGTACGGCGGTAAGGGCTGCCTGCACGGTGACGTTTGGCTTGCCAAAACTAGGGAATCTGCTGCCACCGGGAAGGGAATTGGGTGGTCGTCTCTTCGTTTCCCGCATTTCTTTTCCGCCGGCGCTGTACGGTACTGAGGGATGGGCACGGCTGGTCAAACCGGTCAGACTACCGCCTCGTCGACTGGAGAGCCACAAGGGAAGCTATGGACAACTGTTGCTTGTCGCGGGAGCCGCCGCCTATCGTGGTGCACCAGTCCTCTGTGCGCTCTCTTTTCTCAAGTCCGGTGGTGGCTATGTCCGGCTTGCAGCCCCTCGCTCCATCGTCTCCCAACTCGCGACGATTGCCTTCGAATCTGTGCTTGTCCCTCTTGAGGAGACCAGCGAGGGCAGTGTGGCGCTCTGTAATCTGCAGGACCTCGAAGAGCATGCGCTGGCTGTTGACCTCATGGTCGTTGGTCCTGGACTCTCGCTCAACCCTGAGACGCAGGAACTTGTGCGTGCTCTTGTCTCGCTGAAGGACATTCCTGTGCTGATAGATGGCGATGGCCTGACTGCGATAGCTCAGGATGCGGGAATGGTGCGCGCACGGAATGCTCCAACACTTCTGACGCCTCACGCGGGTGAAATGTCACGGCTGCTAGGATGGTCTGTTGATGAAGTTGTTTCTGACCGCGTCAGAGCTGTTCGCGAGGCATCCCGTGAATTCGGTTCCACGGTTCTGTTGAAAGGTGCCAGCACGCTCGTTTGTGAGCCCGACGGTGTGGTCTCGATCAATCTGACGGGAAACCCTGGCATGGCGACTGCTGGGTGTGGCGATGTCCTTGCAGGCACGATTGCGGCGCTTGTAGGCCTTGGCTTGGAGCCTCGCAGCGCAATGGAGACCGGCGCGTTCGTGCACGGTGTAGCTGGAGACCTTGCAGTGGAACAGAAGGGCCAGGATGGTATCATCGCAAGGGATGTCATGGAGCAACTGCCAGCAGTGATGAGACTCTACCGGAGTGATTTACAGTCTCTTGAACGCAACCGTGACAGTCGAATTGTCGTTATATAGTAAAGCCGTTTTGCCTGTCTTGTATGACCGGTCGGAGGTACAATCGGGTGTGAATAGTAATGGTGGTGAGTGTTTTTGCGTACGTAGACCTTCTACGTACGTTGACAATCGTGAAGGAGGGAATTAGAATAGCCCCATGAAGCTGCTCGTGATAGGACTTGGACAATGCGGCGGCCGTATCGCCGACCGTTTTGCACGTTTGAACAAGAGGGGCCATGCCCTCCGTGGCATGGACACGCTGGCCGGCGTGTTCGCGGTCAATACGGATATCACCGACCTCAGTGGTCTTCGGACCATCAAGCCTGACTATAAGCACCGCATTCTTATCGGTGCTCAGCGTACCAATGGCCACGGTGTGGGCAAGATCAGCGAACTTGGAGCGGAGATTGCCAACGAAGACGTAGATAAGATCATCGACGCCATCCGGACGGCTGAGGGTTTTTACGAGACCGACGCATTTCTGCTATGCGCGGGTGCCGCAGGCGGCACAGGCTCGGGGTCGATAGGGGTTCTTACTAAACACCTGAAGGAACGTTATATTGGCAAGCCTGTCTATAACGTCATCGTCCTGCCATTCCGACAGGAAGAGACGACTGAAACAAGGACTATCTACAACACGGCAACCTGTCTGAAGTCGACGTATCTGGTGGCGGATGCCGTATTCCTCATCGATAACCAGCGCTATGTGAAGAAGGATGCGGCTGCGGAGACTAACCTCAACACTATCAATGCCCGGGTTGTGGAGCCGTTTTATAATCTCCTTTGTGCGGGGGAAGAGACTAACAGGAGGTACGTCGGCTCCAAGACGCTCGACGCTGGCGACATAATCCAGACACTGGCCGGGTGGACCGTTATCGGCGGCGGTATGTCACGACTCCAGAGGCGCCTGCCGTTCTGCGGGCCCAAACGAGACTTCCGCGAGAAGATGTCAGACACAAGCCGTGCTGTCCATGCCATGGATCAGGCCATCAGTGAGTTGTCTATGACAATCGACCCCACAGACGCGGGCAGAGCGATGTATCTCTTGACCGCACCGTCACGGGAAATGAGCATGGATGTCATCAAACAGTTGGGTGATAACCTCAGGAACCTTGCACCCAATGCCTTGATTCGCAGTGGGGACTATCCCCGGGAGACTAGGCAGGTGGACGTTACGGTGGTCCTGTCCGAAATCGGTAGCGTCCGCAAGGTCACGGACTACTTCACCAAGGCCATCGATCTCATATCGGTCATGAAGGCCAAGAAAGGGCTGGGTTATCAGACCCGGCGACTGGAAGAGGCGTTCGACGAGATTCCGGTGTTGCTATAGTAGCAGGGGAAATTGTCTATGAGCTACAGTCCCTGTCAGTTCTGACAGGGACTGTAGCATTTTTCTCCCTTTTGTCCGCCGGGAACCTAGTGACGAGCCTTTGTAAATATGGCCCAGGTAGTGGCAATTGCTTCCGCGTGCTGTTTCCGGGCGGTTCTCTCGGCCTCGTCCCGTTCCTTCAGCGCCTGTGCGACGGCGTCATCATAGCTCTTCTTCGATTCGGCCGCTGCCGCCTCATACGACTGCCTTGCCTGGGCGATTGCTTCGTCAAATGCCTGTCGTGCCTTGTAGAGGCTCTCTTCCATCGCCTTTCTTGCGTGAGCAAGGCTCGAATCATAGGACTTGCGCGCCTGGGCTATGATGTCCTGGCAATTCTTGCGTGCCTGCTCGACCGCGCTGCTGTAGTCCTTCTCAGCCTTCTGTTCCTGTTCCTTGTAGGCGCGCTCAAGTTCACGCTCGGCTTCAACGTATGCCAAATATGCTGCCGCGGCGCGCTGCTGCGTCTCGTCCAGAAGTCCTAGGGTCGGCTGCTGTGATGTTGTGGTCTGTTTCTCTGCTTCTTCAGCTGGAGTCTCGTTCTCCTGTTGCTGCTTCACTGCCGCTCCTTCTGAGGTGGTCATCTATGCCCTCCTTCTTGCCGTCTTAGTCATCAAAATGCGCTGGGTACCTGTCGCCCCCAGTTGTCGCTCCGTGAGCGCTTCCCAGACGACTACTCCTCTTCCTCGTCTCTATCGAACGGGCGTTCTCGTTCGCTCGCGTACATCCTGGACAAGAACTGGAGACGGGCATTGATATCCCGGGCTGGTTCCCGGGGTTGCATTCGCGGCGGAGCAGGTTCTTCCGGTTCGAATCGGCTCATCGCCTCGTCCAACTCCCTTGCTGGCTGACGTCTCTCAGCGACGTCATATCCGGCTTTCTCGGCGCTGGCGACGGCATCCTCGAACACACGCATGGATGCACGGGCCGCCTTACGGGCCGCCCTGGCCGTTTCTTCGGACTTCTTGATGGCTTCCTGCAGCATTCGTGAGGATGCGACTACAGCCTCCTTTGCAGATGCCACCGAATCAGCAAGTGCCTCACGTATGATGCGTTTGGATTCTTCTGTGGCCTCGCGTGCCTCGGCGCTCGTCTGCTCAGATTGGCGTATAGCTTCAGCTGCCAGACGCTTGGCCTCTTCAGCTGCCTCTGACGTCACCCGTGATATCTCCTCGGCCCGTGCCGCTGAACGTTGTGCCACTGCAAGGGCTTCCTCTGCAATTCTGGTGGACGAGGTGCTGACTTCCTCACTCCTTCTCACGGCTTCGCGCGCCGCGCGTTCTGCTTCCTCTGCCTTACCGATTGCTTCCTGTGAGGCTCGCCCTGCAGACTCGACAGCTTCACGGCTTGCGCGGACTGATGCTTCAATACGGGCGACTGCTTCTTGGGAGGCGCGTATCTGGCGCTCGGCTTCACGCTGGCTCAGCTTACCCGCCTCTTCGGCACGGCGTAGAGCTGCCTCGAAAGCATGCTGGGATTGCTCAGCGGATGCGTTGGCATTTGCGATAGCCTCCTCGGCCCGTGCCCGTGCTTCCTCAAATGCCGCGGTAGAGAGCGCGGCGGAGTCACTTGCTGCTTGGAACACGCGCTCCGCCCGTGATACTGCCTTCTGCGAGGCCTTCTCAGCATCCTTCGCGACCTTCTCCGAATTGCGTGCCACTCGCTCGGCCGCAGCCTGGGCCTCACGAGAGACTCTCACCGATTCCTCGGCTGCTCGTGCCGCGCGCGCTCCGTATTCCTCCGCTTGGGCGGTCGCCTGTTGTGCTGCACGGCGTGCCTCGTCCACTTTCTGTTGTGCCGTCTGGGCTGTCTTCTCGACCCGCGAAAGTGATTTCTGGGACGAGGAGACCGTCTCTTCCATCGTAGCGATTGCCTGGTTCACCAGTTGCTCCAGGCGCGCAATTGCCTGCTGGAACGAACGGGCTTGTTGCTCAGCTGTTTCAGTTGACGCCTTCAGAGCCCGCTCTGCCGCTGCAATGGCTTGCTCGGCACGTTCAATTGTGCCGCGGGAAACTCGCGAAGAGTCATCCGCAACCTCGGTTGCCCTGCGCACTGCGTCCTCCGCCAGTTTCCGTGCCTCATCTGCGGATTCCCGGGCCTCGCGAGCTATCGATTCGATCCTGCTCATGGCTTGTCCTGATGCCCGGCGCGACTGCTCCGCGGCTTGCTTGGCTGCCAGGCTCATTTGCTCCGCTCGAGCTACTGCTTCCTCAAAAGAAGGCGAATCGTTATCCATGCATGTATTTCCTGGATGCGAAGTGTAAAGCACACTACCCCTGCGCCTCGGCAGGGTCGCTCTATTGTAGTCGCCGATCTCGTCTATTTCAACGAATGGGCGGGAGCTTTCGATTATGCAGGACAGGCAGTTGTTCCCTTGCCTGAGCCAGCAGGCTGAAATCCAGGTTCGCAAGCACCACGGCGTTCTCTTCGCCGGAGGCACGTGCGAGTACACGCCCCCATGGGTCTACCAGCATGCTGTTCCCGTATGTTGGGATACCGCCTGCACCAATACCCGATTGCCCAGGCGCGACGACAAAACTCAAGTTCTCAATGGCGCGTGCGCGTACGAGGACCTCCCAGTGCGCGGCACCGGTAAGCTCCGTGAAAGAAGAGGGCACGAATATCAGATCGACTCCCGAGGCCGACATCTCGCGGTAGAGCTCGGGAAAACGGAGGTCATAGCAGATGCTGAGCCCCATCCTGATGCCTGCTGCGTATGCCAGTACAACTTCAGAGCCCGCTGAGTACTTCATAGATTCGCTGATCGAGCGATCGTCAATCGTGATGTCGAAGAGGTGTATCTTGCGGTATGCGGCAATGATATCGCCGTCGGTGCCGATGAGAACGGACGTATTGTATGGCCTCCCCCCTGGATTGCGCTCATGAACGCTTCCCGCGAGTATCCATGCGTTTCTCTCGTAGGCCAGTCTCTGAAGAGGAGAAAGGGCTGAACCCGGGAGTGGTTCAGCAATAGCGTCAAGCTCTATGTCGTCGCCGCGGTAGTCAAACGTCTCTGGCAGAGCGACGAGTTGGGCGCCTTCATCAAGGGCGCGCTCAACCAGTCGTGCTGCCCTGCGGATATTGTCCGACTTGTCCGGTCCGCTGGCCATTTGCACGATTGCAGTCCTCAATCGGTTCGGTTCAGTCATGTGATGGTCACACTCTCTGTCTCAGTCGCCGTGCAGCCTCTGTCATACCGGCAGAATGCGGGATCAATCAACATGATATCATGCGATGCGCACGTATCGTACAGAATGGCTTGCCCTGGAAAATGAAGAGCGGCGACAAGCTGCGTGTCGCCGCTCCTTTCTCATGTGCGTGATTCCTATCGAATCATTTGCGCCGGCAGCCACGTGATGATCTGGGGGAAGATTGCCATGATAACCAGTGTAAGGGCAATCATGCCGATGAACGGTATCACGCCACGGATGATGTGACTTGAATCGATGCCCTGCTCCGGCTTTGTGACCGCCTTCAGGAAGAAGATGGCATAGGCGAATGGGGGGCTGAGGAATGACATCTGCAGGTTCACAATTATCATCATTGAGAACCAGAGATAGTCGAAGCCTAGTTCTCCCGCAATAGGTGTCACAATCGGCACTATGATGAGCACGATGCCTATCCAGTCGATAAACATGCCCATGATGAACACGAGGAACATGATGACCAGTAGTGCACCCCACCTGCCTCCAGGCGCAGAAAGGACGAATGCGTTAACTACGTCGCCGCACCCAAGGCCGAGGAAGATGCTTGTGAAGAACGTTGCTCCGACCACCACGATGAAGACCATGCTGAATGTACCTGCGGTCGCAAAGCACGTCTCCTTCAGCACACGGAAGCTCAGCTTGCGGTACGCGGCGGCCATCAGCGTCGATGCGAGTGCGCCCACGGCAGCGGCCTCTGTCGGTGCTGCAATACCGAAGAATATGCTCCCCAGCACTGCAAGCACGAGTATCACGGGTGGCAACAGCGACGTCAACAGCAACCGCAGCTTCTCCGCCATCGGGACATTGCGCTCTTCCGGTGGCAGCACGGGAGCCTCATGGGGCCGCAGCGCGCAGCGGATAAGGATGTAGGCCGTGTACATGGCCGAAAGCGTTAGTCCTGCCGGGAACGCAGCCATGAACAGCTGTCCCACGGAGATCGTGGCCATGGGACCGTAAAAGATAAGCATGATGCTGGGTGGGATGAGTATGCCCAGCGAACCGCCTGCGCAGCACGCGCCAGTGGACAGTTCTTTTGAGTAGCCCCGCTCCAGGAGGGCTGGCAAGGCGATCAGGCCCAGCATTGTTACCGATGCGGCGATGACTCCCACGGTAGCGGCGAGAACCGTTCCGAACCAGATGGTCGCGACGGCGAGGCCGCCCCTCAGACCTCCAAGCCACAGATAGAGTGTGGTGAACAGTGACTTGGATACTCCCGAGCGTTCGACCATGATGCCCATGAATATGAACAGTGGAACTGCAAGAAACGTGTAGTTGGTGGTGATGCCGAACAGCCGGTCATAGAACAGTGAGAAAATGGTCATCGGCGGAGTCCAGAAGAGAATGCCCGATACGAGTGCAACGCCTCCCAGTGCGAGGCCGAGGGGGAAGCCGCTGGCAACTCCGACCAGCAGCATCAGGATCATGGCGATGGTGATGACTTCGGTACTCGCGTCTATCATAAGTCTTCTCCCGTCCGGAGCTTATATAAGTCACGTATGACCCAGACGAGTGCCGCGAGCACCCAGAGAGAGAGTGCGATCACCAGCATCCAGCGGTATGGCCAGAGCGGTGGGCGCCAGAATCCCACCTCTGAGAACTCTCCAGTCACGAATGAGCGGATCGCTCTCGGAACTGCACGTTCCAGCATAAGAATAAACAGGGGGAAAAACAGGAAGATGTTCCCGAGTGCGTCGACCAACATTTTGGTCTTCTCGGAATAGTGTGTGTACAGGATGTCGACCCGTACCTGTTCCCGCCTGGTTGTCACCCAGGCCATACCCATGAGCATTACCGTGCCGCCAACCATGTAGCTGATGTCAAATGCCCATACGGTTGGTTCGCGGAACAGGTAGCGCATGAACGTGTCAAACGTGAGAGCGAGTATGAGAACCACGAGAAGCCATGACACGCCCTTGCCGACCCACGTACTGATGGCATCTACAGCGCCAAAAAATGGTCTTAGTGCTTTCACCAGATTCTGCCTCTCGTTCTAGTCAAGCCAGAAACAGCAGACATGAGGCCCCGCCGGGTGGTCTCATGCCTGCTGTTGTCATGATCGAGACTCAGGGTTCGTATGTCATTATCTGGGGATCAGGTTGAGTGAAGGCCTTGAACTCGCGATAGGAAGCAACGAAGTCTCGCTGAGACGCCAGGACCTTTGCGAAGAACTCGTCCTCCGCTGCAATCTCGTCGTACTTCTTGTTCGCAACCTCCACGATTGCCTTCTGGACATCCTCAGGCAGGTAGACGAACTCAGTCCCGTACTCTTTAAGGTTGGCGATGCCCTGCATGTCTGCGTAGTCGACCATGGCGAGCGACCGGATGGTGATAGCCTCGGCGGCGTGAGTGACAATAGCCTTCAGGTCGTCAGGGAGAGCATTCCACTGGTCAGTGTTTATGAGGAGCTCGAATGCTGACTGTGGAGCATGGATGCCAGGGCCATGTACGTACGCACCAAGCTCCTGGAAGCCTGCACTCCAGTCAACGCCGGGAGTGCTGAACTCGAACGCATCTATGACACCACGCTGCATGCTCTCGTAGATCTCGCCACCGGGCATGGTGACGACCGCGGCGCCCATCTCGTTGAGCATCTCGCCCCAGATTCCTGCGGTGCGGAACTTCATCCCTTTGAAGTCGTCAAGGCTCGTCACGGGCTCGGCGAACCAGCCGAACAACTCTGCTGATGTGAATGTGCTCAGGTTTGCCACAACATTGAGGTTCTGCCTGTCATACATCTCCTGATGCAGTGCATGTCCACCGCCCTCGTAGTACCAGACGGCGAACTCCTGCGGCGCCATGCCTGCCGGGTACAGGTTAAACAGGTCGCCCGCGAGGCCGATTTCGCTCGTGTGGTAGTGGGAACCCGTGAGCGTGCAGTCGAGAACGCCATCGGAGACAGCACGCATTTCCTTCAAGGCGTCGACAATGGCACCCCCCGGGTTGTTCGTGATTACAAGACGTCCATTCGACATCTCGTCGACAAAGCTGGTGAACATGTCGCCCGCCTTGTACATTACGAAGCCAGTGGGGAATGGCATCTGCATACGCCATTCAATGGTTTCCGCCGAAGGCTGAGATGGCGCTGCCTCTTCCTCCTCTTCCTCAGGTGCCTGGCCGTTCCCCTCTTCCTCTGGCGGAGCTGCTTCCGGTGCACATCCGGCAACCACCAGAACCGCGATCACCACCATTGTGCCCAGAAGCGCAAATAGTCGCTTCCCTTTCACAGTTCACCTCCTTTTTTGCTTGTGAATGTTCCTGTCTGTTCAAGTGCCTCCGCTCTATAGTAGGTTGCTGAAAGCCCACAGTCAAGTGTTGCCGCGTGTGTAACCGCAAATAGTACAACAGCTGGCAATGAACAGCGACTCAACAGCGGTGGTGCTCGAGCATACGTTACGCCGCTTGTCCACCAGAGCGCAGCCGTGACAGGACTTCACCCCACTCACCTTTCTCCCAAGTCACCAACAAGGGCCCTGCGATGAACATCGAACTGTACGTGCCGATGAGCAACCCGAGGAACAGAACCAGTATGAAGTAGTGAATAGTCGCTCCGCCAAACAGGAGAAGTGCGAGAATCACACAGAGGGTTGTCAATGACGTGTTGACTGTCCGCACAATTGTTTCAACCAGGCTTGCGTTGACAGTGACGTGAAGGTCTGCACTCAGCCCCTTTGCCCGGTTCTCCCGAATGCGGTCGAACACAACCACCGTGTTGTTGATGGTATAGCCCACGATGGTGAGTAGCCCAGTGATGAACAGGGCGTCTATCTCCACGCCGCTGAACCTTCCCAAGAGTGCAAATATGCCGGCCACTATGACAATGTTGTGTATCAGCGCCACGATTGCGCACGTGCCCCATTTGAAAGGACTTGGCATACGCCGGAATGCCCAGGCGATATAGAGCAGCATCGCTGCAGACGCAATAAGAACGGCAAGCCCTGCCTTCTCGGCTGTCTCTGTGGCAACAGCAGGCGAGACCGTGTTGTAGTCCAACACTGTGATCTCTGAATCCAGCGCTGTTCTGATGGCCTGTATCAGTGCCTCTCGTTCATCGACATCAAGTTGACTCAGCCGGACGAGATAGTCGCCTTCACTTCGCTGGACGCTTGCCTCGGCGTGACCGGCGTTCCATATGGCCTCTCGTAGCTGCGTTTGTTCGACCTGAGGTTCAAAATGGAGGGTCATAGAGGTCCCTCCGGCGAAGTCTATCCCCGGCTTCAATCCGAATCCGATCAGTGCTATCACGGCTATGACAAGTGCAACTGCCGAGCCGAGGAAGAACCAGTGTCGCTTACCAACGAAATCCATCATGATTTCACCCCGTATGAACGCAGGTCGGCGGCCAGCTTATTGGACACGACGATACGAAGGAACGTGCGAGTCACGACGATGGCTGTGAACATGCTCATGGCGACGCCGATGAAGAGCGTGAGGGCGAAACCACGCACCATGAATGCGCCAAAGGTGCCTCCAAGCCAGAATAGTATGAGACATGCGATGAAGGTGGTAATGTTGCTGTCTCGGATAGCCGACCACGCACGCTGGAACCCGATCTCTACAGCAGGCGGAAGCGCTCTTCCGGCACGTAACTCGTCCTTCATCCGCTCAAATATGAGTACGTTTGCGTCGACAGCCATTCCAAGCGATAGTATGAATGCTGCTATGCCTGGCAGCGTGAGCGTCAGTTGGGCCGAGAAGACATCGAATATCGCGAGCAGGAGAAGGCCGTAGATGCCAAGACTGAGGCATGCTATCAGGCCTGGAATACGGTAGTACACAATCATGAAGACGACCAACAGGAGGACGCCCACGCCGGCTGCTATCAGGCTCTTCCGTATTGAGTCGGCCCCGAGCGTCGCGTCCACATCCCGTTCATCAATAAGCTCCAGAGGTACATCAAGTGCGCCGGAATTGAGCTTGTTGACTAGGTCGCGGGCTTCCTCGACTGTGAACTGTCCCTCGATCTGCCCCCGGTTCGAAATGACCGCGTTGACAATGGGAGCCGAGATTACCTGGTCATCGACTGTTATGGCAAGTGGCTTCTGTAGATTGCGCTGCGTGATTTGCTCGAACAGGTGTGCACCCTCACTGTTCCATTCGAACACTACGATCGGTGCCCCGTACTGGTCGAAGTCCTGCGAGGCGCTCTTCAGGTACTGGCCTGTGAGTTCCCGTTCCTGCCCGTCAGTGCCTTCAGCTGCGGCGGGCTCTTCCTTGAAGACGTAATTGCCCTCATCGTCGAGTACGGGGTTCCCTGCTTCATCAACCTTCACCTCTCTGAAATAGAGCAGGCCTGTGTCTCCAATGAGACGGATGGCACGCGTGATATCCTTCACACCTGGAAGCTGGACAAGAATCCGGTCTGTACCCTGTTTTTGAATGGTTGGCTGGGCAGCGCCAAATTCGTCAACCCTACGCTGTATCTTCTCGATTGCGGATGCCATTGCCTGCTCATCCGTCACAGATGGATCCTTCTTTGTCAGATCCGCGCGGTAGAGGAGCTGGCTTCCACCACGAAGGTCCAGTCCCAACCGCAGGCCATCCTCGCCAAGCAGGTTCGATTGCACGGGGAGGATCGCCCACAGCGACAGGCCACATAGAATGATGATGAATCCAAGGAGAGCAACTTCTCTTCTCTTCACTTCGCGGTCCTCACAGTCTTGACTTCCCTGTTATAGGTTTTCCTCGCAAGAGTGAGAGCCTCCTCACGCGAGTTTATTTCACCCGAGGCCTGTGCCTCAAGGACTCTAGCTAGAATGCGGCCGACGGTGGGGCTGGGCCCAATGTTGAGCAGCATCATGATATCGTTGCCAGTAATCAGTCTGGGCGGATGCACGGCCTCTTTCTGGCGGGCATGTTCGTCAATAACGTACCGCGCCAGTTTGCACACATTGCTCCACTCGGTCATCGTGTACAGAGGGCCGCGGCAGGCAAGATAGTCCGCAAGCGCCAGATAGAGCACGCCAAAACCGGCGTCCTTTGTATCTCGGAAGAACCTGTAGACTGCCCGTGTGGAAGGGAGTCCTTCACCGGACATCTGAGCCGGCCGCAGGTGATTGTAGACGAGCGTCTGGACAAAGGTACATTCCTGTTGGCTGAAGCGCAGCCGGCGAAGAATCTCTCTGCTGACGTGTGCGCCTTCTTTAGTGTGACCGAGGAAGCGTGCACGCCCGCTCTCGGTGAGCGTCTTTGTCTGTGGTTTGGCGACGTCGTGGAGAAGGCACGCAAGCTTGATGAGAGTTGCGCGTGTAGCCCCTGGAGAGACCTGCTCTCGCAGATAGGCCCGAAAGTGTGGCTGCGCCGGCAGGCAATCGCGCATCTCGTCGTTTCCGTATGCCCATTCCCCCTCGGCCGCGATGAACTCAAAAGTTGCCACAGTCTGCACTGAGTGCTCAAGCACATCCCAGAAATGCGAAGCAGGTTGCTCGACACCGCGGCACGCCTCCATTTCGGGCAGCAGCTTCCCCAGAAGATCCAGCCGGTCCATGTGTCTCAGACTCTCAGCGGCGCCGTTCATGGCAAGTATCTTCAGCACTTCCTCACGTAGGCGCTCTCCGGCCACCGCCGCTATGCCGTCCGCTGACATTCGAACAAGGTCTTCAGTGTGGCCGTCGATCGTGAAGCCGAGTTCGGTCGCCAGCCGCACGGCCCTGAGCAGACGGCCATGGTCGTCTTTGAATACTCCTTCGGTCACAGCTCTCAGCAGTCTTGACTGCAGGTCGTCGAGTCCACCGAACGGGTCGATCACTTCCTGCAGAAGTACATCATGGCCGCCTTCCGGTGCTTCTAGGAGGTCTGCTATTCTGCTCGCGCGTATTGCCAGGGCGTTAACGGTGAAGTCCCGACGCGACAGGTCTTCGGTGATATCACCCTCAAATCCTACGAAGTCAATTGTTCTGATGGGGACCGCCGACCCATTCGGAGCCCTTTCGCTGCTTGCAGGGACAATGACGCGTGCGATTCTGCGCTCCTCTTTCAGGGCTACGTACGAGCCGTCCGTCACGGATGCAACTTCCTTTGCGGTGCGCAGTGCGTCGCCTTGGATAGCGATGTCGATATCCGGCGATGCCCTCCCTATCAGGCTGTCACGCAGGAACCCCCCGACCACATAGCCCGGGTGCCCCGGTGTGTCGGAAAGCCTGAGGACAGGAGTAAGCTGGGCAGAGGAGCAGGTGCAAGATGATAGGGGCATGGATGTCGATTATAGCCTCAGGCGGCGGCTATTGTAAAGCAGAAACAGCTATGCTGGCAGAGCAGCCCGACCGCTCACGATAGAGAGCGCCCGCGCTGCTCGAGCGATTGTGGGATATACTGGCACGCCTGCGGACGAAAGCGTGCTTGCAGCAGCTTGTCTCTCGGTCTCTGCTGATCCCGATGGCAGCACAACAACAATGGCTTTGTCCGACGTGCCTGAAAGCCTCGCCAGGAATCGCGCGATCTCCATACCCTCGTCCGCACTGAGGAAGCTCGCCATGATGTCCATATCCATCTGAACCATCAGGAGTTCGATTCCACGATCCTCTGCAACGGTCTGTATAGCTGCACAAATTGTCTCGAGGCCACGGAACTGCGCCGGGCTCACGTCAACGGGATTGCGCAGTATTGAACCGACTTCGCCGACCAGTTCCAGCAGCCGGTACCTGGTGGCTGGTTCGAGTTCTGGAAGGAGCAGGCCGTTGTCCGCGCACGCGTCGCTGCCGGACACGGAGATGCCGCCTCCTCCGTCCGCGAGACCACCAACCACAGCAACGTTCCGCGCACGCGTTCGTCCTAGGTTCTGGAGCAGGAGAAGGCAATCGCAGAGTTCCTCCAAGCTGTGTGCTTCCATGGTTTCTGCCTGCCGCATCATCGCACTCCATATGGCTGGCGAAGCAGCGAGCGATCCGGTGTGAGAATGGGCTGCGTTTGCGCCGGCCGGTGTCCTGCCACCCTTCCACAGTACGACTGGTTTCCTGGCCGCGACCCTTTTCAGGGAGTCGAAAAGGCGACGACCATCCCGTGTGCCCTCAAGGTACATCCCAATGGCGCCTGTTTTGCTGTCTTGCCCTAGGTAGTCAAGGAAATCGCTTGCGTCGAGGTCAAGGCTGTTCCCCACGCTCACGCCTTTGCTGAAGCGTATGTCGCGTGCGAGTCCATACTCGACAAGCTTGGCGGCAATGCCGCCGCTTTGGGAGATGAACCCGATTGGACCAGGAATCCCTATCTTGCCGGTGGCAGCGGGTCCTAGGGGTATATGTGCTTCAGGGCAGTAGCTTCCGATGCAGTTGGGGCCGATTATGCGCAGCCCTGCGCTCCTTGCCCTGCGCAGCATTTCGGTTTCAAGGTCCGCCCCTTCGGGTTTGCCTGTCTCGCTGAAGCCTGCGGTGAAGAACTGGACGACACGCGCCCGCTTGGAGATGCACTCATCTATCAATTGCAGCACCGAGTGAAGCGGGACTGACGCGATCACGTAGTCGATGTCATCGTCAATCTCGGCGAGGCTTCTCGCGATATTGAGACCCCCGATGGTGCCACCATGCCTGCTGACGGGATAAATGGGGCCGCTGTATCCTGCCGCCAGGAGACCCTGTACCCATTTTGCCCCGGCTTTGGTCGGGTCTGCAGACGCGCCCACCACGGCGATGGAACGGGGATAGAATACCGCATCAAGAGTGGCAGCACATGGTGACATGGCGGCTACATTCTACGCGAGAACATGGCGTAAACGCACCCCCACGTCAACGTTCGTATCTACGCGATTGACAGATGTGCCCGTGTCAGAGAATATGTTCGGACTTCGAGATATCACATTAGGAGTGTTGCATCGTGAGTACTCTGGAGCAGATGAAGCTGTTCATGGAACCTGCGTCGATAGCCGCAATAGGAGTTTCCAGGCGAACCGGCCCTGGTGAATACAACCTGCTTGCGAATCTCGTTTCGTACGGCTACGCAGGGCGTCTCTACCCTGTGAATCCAAATGCGACTGAGATACTTGGATTGCCGGCATATCCGGATGTTGCCGCCGTGCCTGAGGTCACTGACCTTGCACTCATCAGCCTTCCTCGCGCTCTCGTGTTGCAGGCCGTCCGTCAGTGTGTGGCAAAGGGCATCAAAGCAATTGTCATCATCACTCAGGGTTTCGCGGACGCCGATGACGAAAGAGGTACACAGCTGCAGAATGAACTGGTAAAGATGATCAGAGGTACCGATGTGCGCGTTCTGGGGCCGAATACGTTTGGAATTGCCAATGCAGGTCTCAAACTGAGCTCGTCTTACATACCGGTGCCGATGGAGGTGAACGGTGTTGGGACTGTGTCACAGACCGGTGGAACCTTCCTTGGCTTAAACGACATAAGACTTATCGGCAAAGCCATTGATGTAGGGGACATGTGCGACGTGGATATCGTCGATGCCCTTGAATACTACGAGGCGGATGACCAAACGAAGGTGATCGCCTTGCACGTGGAGGGCATGCCCGATGCCAGGGAGTTCCTGCGTGTGCTTGAGAGGGTGGCGCGGAAGAAGCCCGTTGTGACGCTCAAGACTGGTCGGTCCGAACGCGTAGCGGAGGCCGTACAGTCCCATACAGGAGCACTCACGGGGAGTGACGCGGTATGGGACTTGGCTTTGAGAAGGGCTGGCGCAACCCGGGTCGAAGACATCGAGGAGATGTCCGATACGCTGCGGGCGTTCCTTCGCCTGAATCCCCCCCTTGGCACCGGGGTGGGTATTACTACTTACACTGGCGGATTTGGGATAATCGCCGCGGACGCCTGTGCGCGGAGTGGCCTGGACCTTGTACGATTCACCGACCGCACCATGGACGGACTGCGGGAGCTATCGCCTGAATGGCTGGGTGTAGGCAATCCAGTCGACATCTGGGCGGGAGTGTCGATAATGGGGCACACGCGCAAGGCTATGGAGACCGCCGCCCTGCGGCTTGTCATGAACGATCCAAATGTACACGCGGCTATGGCCGTTATCGGTGCATTTGATCCGCACATGGGGGAAGAACACGTTGAGATGATTGAAGAGATGGCGCGGGACCATCCAGAGAAGCCATTCGTCTACTTCATGTACGGTCCAGAATTCCAAGCCGTCAGGGAGACTGTAGAAGCAACTGGCACCACGCTCGCGTTCCCTACGCCCGAGCGGGCGTTTCGGGCGCTGATGCATCTGAAACGGCACCGTGACTTTCTCGGACGCTTGCCACGGTAAGGTATTGCCTTGCTCAACCCCGGCGCGCACGCACCGTCTTGCACATGGTTGCTGCCAGCTTGATAGCCTCAATCATGCTCGTGGGGTCAGCTGTACCTTTGCCAGCTTTGCCGAATACCGTACCGTGGTCAACGGACGTCCGAATGATGGGCAAACCAAGGGTGACGTTTACACCCTTTTCGAACCCGACCATCTTGATGGGTATGTGGCCTTGGTCGTGATACATGGCGATGGCAAGATCGAACTCACCCTTGAAGGCACGCAGGAACGCGGTGTCCGGGGGTAGGGGGCCACGCACATTGATACCCTGGTTTTTGGCTTCCTCTATCGCAGGGATGATGTGCTTCACCTCTTCGTCGCCAAACAGCCCTCCCTCGCCGGAATGAGGGTTGAGACCGGGAACCACAACGCGTGGGTTGTCGATCCCCATATTCTGGACAGCCTCCACGCCCAGCTTCATGACCTTCAAGATGCGTTCCTTTGTAACAAGATCACATGCGTCGCGGAGCGAGACATGTGTGGACACGTGTGCGATTCGGAGGTTGTCAGCCGCGAGGAGCATGACAGCATCACTCACTCCAGCCAGGTGTGCCAGTATCTGGGTATGACCGGGAAAGTGATAGCCAGCTTGGTTGAGCGCGTCTTTGTTGAGCGGAGCCGTAACAACTGCCTCAGTTTCACCTGCGAGAGTCATAAGGGTGGCCTTTTCGATAGCCTCGTAGGCAGCCTTTCCCGCCTTCGGATCCACACGCCCGCGGACGAGGGATGCCACGTCGACGTTATTCAGGTCGATGACGTTAATGGTGTCAGGTGCATCATCCATAGCGGATGGGCCATCAACGACGTTTACATGCATGCTAGCGCCGACGATGTTGATGGCTGCTCTCATAGTCTCGGCGTCGCCGACAACGATTGCTCTGCAGAGGCTGTTCATGTGCGGGTTGTCCAGGGCTTTGACGATTATCTCAGGGCCGGCGCCAGTCGGATCCCCCATTGTAACTGCGAGAATAGGTCTGTAGTCGCTCATCTTGTGCCACTTCCTGTCAGATATTGAGCTGCCTGTACCATTTCCTCTTCGTTTCCGAACCCGCCCGCCTTTGTCACGACTCGCAAGCCTGCATGATTTCGGCCGACAGCTTCTCCCACAATGACCCCCGGCTGCAGGTTTCCAAGTATATGAAGCGCTTGGATACCCTTGTCGCCACAGACTGATCTGGCAACATCACCGCCACTGAGAAACAGCCCCTCTACAGGAGCGGTCGCAAGCACCCGACTCACTATTGAGCCCATAAGCGGCGCCATCAGGCGCCTGTACTGGGAGACGAATTGTGCCAGACTGGAACTGAGTACCACTAATGGCTCAGTTCTCAGCAGCTGCGTGGCCTCTGCCGCAATCTGGTTCATCCGCGGTTCTCGGCCGGCTCTGGTTCTGAAATCTTCCGGCTCAATAGAAATGAACGGCGCGCTGAGTTCGTCGAGCAGACGGTGGAGTTGGCGGACACTCACTTCATTGCGGCTCCCGACCGCGAAGAGTGCGTGGCCACCCTTCGATTTAGGCAGTACGCTCTCCCGCGACGCGTAGCCGAAGGCGGGTGGTATCTGTGCGCCAAGACCACCCGAGCCACAGGGAAGCCATCTCCTGCCACCCTGTGCGAGTGCACCTGCGATGGTTTTCAGGTGTCGGTCCTCGGTCGCATCCACCACCACCGCGCGAGAGGAGCACTGGTGGATCTGCTCCGCAAGGTGCTCTGGTCCCTGTTCAACATCGTCGAGACCGATTCTCTCTGCCGCAATGCCGGAGTCCGAGCGAAGCAGCTCTACGATACTTGACTTCAATACTGGGCTGACCGGGTCCCGCGAGAAGCTTGTCTTGCTCACGGGTACGCCGTTAACCAGCAGTTCGCCGTTCAGAACGATCCGCTTGATGGCGGGGAAGGCTGGGCACACAACTGCGTGGGCTGCCCTTGTCACGTCCAGCAGCGCCTGCAACTCAGCTACAACATTCCCGCGAAGCGTGGAGTCTATCTTCTTGTAGATGTAGTAGTCGCGGAACCGCTCTGCGACGGCCTTCACCCTGCGGTATGCCTCGCTGGCGCGCTCGGCACGGCTGTCTGTCGTTATGACCACCGCATCCGATGCAATCGTTCCTGATGAGGCAAATGTGATTATGGCTGATAGACCGGCGAGTGAAAGACCGACACCGGTATCCATTGCCCCGGTGAGGTCATCGGCGATGACGCAGAAGCGAGTCTCCGTACGTGAAACCTCCATGCCGCAGCTTACTGTAAACGGCGTTTGAAGACCTGTCAATGTCGGGGAGTACGGTGTAAAATGGCAGGTGCGGTCAGTGCACAGCCAGAGAACGTGGTCCGGCCGAAGGAGGTTACTACCGTATGGACATACTGCTCAGTGAACAGGAAAAGATGTTCCGCCAGCAGCTGCGGGAGTTCGTGGAAGCGGAGATTGCCCCGTTTGCCGACGAGTGGGATCGGCGAAACAAGCTTGCCTATGAGGCATTCCAGAAGATGGCCAAGGTTGGGCTCACCGGTCTCACGATTCCCGTCGAGTATGGTGGGCAGGGGGGCTCCCTTGTGGATGCTTACCTCATGTCTATAGAACTGGCGCGTTCGAGTATCGCAGTTGCGTCAATCATAGGCACTCATCTCGGTCTTGCCTTGAGCGGGCTGTACCACTTCGGGAATGAGGATCAGCGGCGACGATTCGTGGTTCCGGCAGCAAGGGGTGAGAAGTTGTGCTCATATGCTTTGACTGAGAGGGAGGCCGGCAGCGATGTCTCTAGGATGGCGACTACTGCCCGGCGCGAAGGCGACGAGTGGGTCTTGAACGGTGGCAAGTGCTTCATCTCAAACGGAGACACCGCGGATTTCATTCTCACGTTTGCCACGGTTGACAGGCAGCTCGGCAGCAAGGGCATCACTGCGTTCGTTGTGGAGAAGGGCATGCCTGGCTTTAGTGTTGGCAAAGTGGAAGATAAGCTCGGCATCAGGGCTGAGAGCGCTGCCGAATTGAATTTCGATGACGTGCGTGTACCGGTTGCCAATCAGATCGGCGAGGTCGGCAAAGGAATGCGCATCGCCTTGACCATACTTGACGAAGGCCGTCTCGATGTTTCAGGTCAAGGCGTGGGTGTTGCTACCGCCGCACTTGAAGCGGCGATTGCGTATTCGAAGCAGAGGCGACAGTTCGGTCAGCTCATCTCAGAGTTTCAGGGTATCCAGTGGATGCTTGTAGACATGGCCAACGAGGTCGATGCGGCATGGCTCATGGGTTACCGTGCAGCGAGGCTGGCGGCCAGCGGCGCAAGATTCACGCGGGAGGTTGCCCAGGCGAAGCTCTACGCTGCAAATGCGGCAGTCGATGTCACGCGCAAGGCACTTCAGATCCATGGTGGGTATGGCTATATGAAGGACCTGCCCCTTGAGCGCTACTACCGCGACGCCAAGATACTTGAGATATATGAAGGTACCAGCGAGATCCAGCGGCTGGTGATATCGAGGGCCCTGCTTGGCTGAGGCAGCTGGTCTCAGGCGACTATCTGGAAGCGGCTGACGTCAACTACGCCTTTGTCGGTGATGCGCAGTTCCGGGATTACCGGCAACGCGAGGAAGGATAGTAAGGCAAAGGGGGCTGGTGGGACTTTGCCCAGTGCCCTTGCAGCCGATTCTACAGCTTGCTCGTCAGTCAGCACCCGCGCGAGCGGTGCCTGAGAGAGAAGTCCGGCTACCGGCAAGGGAAGCCGAGCCTTCAGCTCTCCGTCCGCATACACTGCCAAGCCACCACCGCTCTCTTCAAGGGCGTGGATGGCGCCCAGAATATCCTCGTCGGTGACTCCAACTGCCAGCAGGTTGTGGGAATCGTGGGCGACGGATGTCGCAAGCGCGCCACGTTCGAGACCAAAGCCGTGTACGAGTCCCTTGCCAACGGCTCCGCTGGCATGATGACGTTCCACGACGACTAACTTGAGCAGATCCCTGTCGATGTCGCTCACGATATTCCCGTCCTGCACTGCAGGCACGCACTGCAGCCTGCGTGTTACTATCTGACCGGGCATCAGTCCGATTGTCGGAAACTCGCCGCCCGTGTGGCGTAGTCGGAGCGATTCGAGCGTTGTCCCGCCGGTATGGATGCTGTCGGTCAGCTCGGCGCCCGGAGTTGGTGAATCGAAAAGCGGGTTGCCGGCAACCGCAACAAGCACTCCGTTCCGGTATACACGATCGACCTGAAACTCGTTTAAGTCATCTATGGTAATAAGGTCGGCTTTTCTCCCCGGGCCGATGAACCCTCTGTCATGCAGCCGGAAATAGTGGGCTGGACTGAGTGTCGCCAGTTGTACTGCCCGTACAGGTGCCATTCCCATGGCAATGGCCCGCCGCACAACGTGGTCGATGTCCCCTTCATTCTTGAGATCGACGGCGCTTCTGTCGTCGACGACGAGCATACATCGGGTGTAAGTTGAGTCGCTGACAACCGGCAGGAGAGCCTGCAAGTTCTTCTCGGAAGAGCCCTCGCGCAGCATGATATACATACCTTTGTGGAGCTTCTCCGCAGCCTCTTCATACGTGGTGCACTCGTGGTCGGACATCACACCTGCTGCAATGTATGCGTCGAGGTTGGTGCCTGACAGCCCTGGCGCGTGACCGTCAATAGGACGACCACGGGCTGCATCGATCTTGGCCAGCGCCTCCTCGTCGCCGGCAATAACGCCGGGATAATTCATCATCTCCCCCAGGCCGATGACCCCTGGTCTCTGCAGCAGTGTGCGCACTTCCTTTGAAGAGATCCTGGCGCCTGACGTCTCAAGTGGAGTCGCTGGTACGCAGGAGGGAGCCATGAATCGCATATCCAGCGGCAGTCTCTCTGCCCATTCCATGCAGAACTCGATGCCCGCCATGCCTGCGACGTTGGCGATTTCGTGCAGGTCGGTGACAACCGTGAGCGTTCCTCGCGGGACAACTGCCTCGGCATATCGTGCTGGATGCAGCATTGAACTTTCGATATGGGTGTGACCGTCGATGAGAGCCGGCGCTACGAACGCACCTTGCAGATCAACAATCTGACGCCCCTTGGTGTAGGAACCAATTCCTGCAATGGTGTCGCCGCAAATGGCGATGTTGGCCTTGTCGATGCTTCCCGTGACCGTGTTGATGATGCGGCCGTTCTTCAACACCAGGTCGGCTTCAGTTTGGCCCCGTGCCACCGCAATGAGTTCATGAACTGGCATCATTGTGTTCCAGTGCGTAGATGTCAGGCAGGTATCGGAACTTGTTGTCGAAATCGAGGCCGTAGCCAACTACGAAGGCATCAGGCACAGCAAATCCGATATAGTCGATGTCGACCGGAATCTCGCGCCGCGACGGCTTGTCAGCGAGAGCACATACACTGACCGAACTGGCGCCAAGTTCTTTCAGGTACCTGCAGACAAAGTCCACGGTATAACCGGTGTCAACAATATCCTCGACAATCAGGGCATCCTTGCCTCTCACGTCTGTGGTCAGTCCCTGCTGTAGAGACACCTTGCGGGAAGTCTCCGTCCCGCCTCCGTAGCTGGAGACCGTGATGAAGTCCACTTCAATTGGCAAATCGAGTTGCCGCACGAGGTCTGCCATGAAGATGAACGCACCTTTAAGTATGCCGACAACAACGAGTTTCCGGCCCCGGTAATCCGCAGATATTTCCGCAGCAAGTCGCGACACGGCCTGCTCGATGTCCTTTCGGGGGATAAGCAGTTCAAGTCCCTTGGCCATCGGTTCCTTCAGCATCATGTTCATGCGGCTGTTTTTCTGTCAGTATGCCGATAAAGGGCAAATTGCGGTACTCGTCCTTGTAGTCAAGTCCGTACCCGACAAGAAACTCGTCAGGTATCTCGAATCCTACGTAATCGAGCTTCACATTGGCCAGGCGCTGTGTCTTCCTGTCCAGTAGCGTGCATACGCGCAGGCTGGCAGGCTTGTGTGCTCTCAAGTGTGACAGAACGTAATTAAGTGTCATGCCGGTGTCAACAATGTCTTCAACCATCAGCACATGCTGGTCTGCGATGCTGTTGTCGAGATCACGCGTGATCTTCACTACCTCGCCGTCTCCGCCGTAGTGCGAGATGTCCATGTAGTCGACTTTGACCGGAATGGACATATGTCTTATCAGGTCGGAGAGGAAACACACGACGCCCTTGAGAATGCCGACCACTACAACTGTCTTGCCTTCGTAGTCCTTTGATATCTGGCGCGCCAGTGAGCGGACTCTGCGCTGTATCTGGGTAGAGCTGTAAAGGACCCGGCCGACACCTTCGACCTTGGCGTCTCCGCCTGGCCCGTAGCCATACTTGGATAGCAGCTTGACGAAGTCCTTCTTGGTAACAAGCCGGATATTGATGTCTGGGTACATCTCGCGCAGCTTCCTCACCTTCCGGTTCTTTTCCGTGATGAGGTCCTGCTTCATCGTCGTCAGTTCGAGGTACATATCCAGCTCAGGCAGATAGAAATCAGGCGTGAACATCTGCGAGACGCCGCTGCCATTCCACGCCAGAGGGAAGGATCTTGGTTCGTAGAGCCACTCAATCTGGTAGAAGTCGAGGAGATTCGCAAACTCGGCCTCGCTCTCATGAGCGAACTCGACGGACCTGAGGCGTCCGCTGCCAGCGGAGTAGACTGGAGAACGAGCCGAGCGTTCGCGCGCTTTCCATACGCGTTCTTTGAATTGCTGTAGTTCGGCTCTCTCAAGTACCACTGAGCAGACCGATGCGGCGGATCTGAGGAAGTCCTTTTCCGCTGTGGATAAGTCTCGCGATTCGCGTGAGTAAATGCGGAGTTCTCCAATAGTCTCGTCACCACGTAAGATGGGAGCCGCGGCGATAGAATTGACGTGCTGAGATTCGGCCACATCCGGGTGCTGCAAGCGCTTGTCTGTTGGCGCGTGTGTTACGACTGCGATGTTGCCCTCCAAGACTTCCGGCAGGCTTTGACGTGCCATCAATGGGCCTTTTCGCAGGTAGAGGTCACTCAGCCCGAACGCGCCAACCGTAGTCAGATAGTTGCGCTTGGGGTCGAGAAGCAACACGCGGCACCCGTTCATGTCAGTTGCCTTCGCGACTGCCTTGGCGATGGCGTTGCAGGTGCGCCTCAGTGTGAGGCCGGAATTGGCAACGCTGACTATGTGCTGAAGTGCCGAACAATAGCGCGCCCTTGACGTTGTCACCACTCTCCCCCACGACTCTTCATCACGAGCACTTGGTGTAGCCGCAGCCAGGGCAGATGCTGCACCCCTCCTGGTATATTAGTGTTCCCCCGCACTCGGGACACTGCGCTGGCATCGCTGACTCCTTCGGTCTCGTCGACGCACTCTCGATCGCTGTCCTGTCGCTAACATACTTCTCAAGGACGCTAGCTATGGCGTCCGCACAAGACGTGATTGCGCGTCCGTGTTCCCACGATATCGAAGGGCAACGAATTCCGCGGAGGTTCTTCACAATTGAGGCTGGATCTAGGCCACAGCGCAGTGCATTGGATATTAGCCGGCTCGTGGCCTCGAGTTGGGCTGCGGCACACCCGCCAGCTTTGCCCAGCGTCGCAAACGTCTCGCATGCACCGTGTTCGTCGAAGTTGATGGTGACATACATATTGCCGCAACCTGTGCTTACCCTCTCGGTAATGCCTCTGGTAACCTTGGGTCGTGCCCGTGGGCGAAGCATCTCTGGTTCCGCTGTCCGGGCCGATCCGGCAGTCAGCACCTGGTCCTGTCGGCTGCCATCGCGGTAGATTGTGATGCCCTTAAGGTGGTGCTCATATGCGGCCATGTAGACATGTTTAACATCATCGCGAGTCGCTGACTGGCTGAAGTTGACCGTCTTGGATACGGCACTGTCGGTGTAGCGCTGAAAGGCTGCCTGCATCCTTACGTGCCAGTCGGGTGACACATCGTATGCGGTCACGAAGATGCGCTTCACATCGTCCGGCACGCCCTCGATGTCTGCCAGCCTAGTTCCGGCCGCAAGCGTGCGCATCAGTTCTTCACTATAGAAACCACCCTCTCTTGCTTCTTTCTCAAAGTAGTAGTTGACCTCGAGAAAATCCTCTTTGTCCAGAATGCGGCGCACATAGGTGAGAGCGAACACTGGCTCGATACCACTTGAACAATTGGCCACGATGCTGAGGCTGCCGGTGGGAGCGATCGTTGTACGGGATGCATTGCGGTAGCGGGGGCCGCCAGGGATGTCATATATGCTGCCCTCGAATGCGGGGAACACACCGCGACTTTTGGCTAGGTCGATGGACGCCTGGTTGGCGGTCTCCGAGACCAGCCTCATTACGTGTTCCGCTGTCTGCAGGGCTTCCTCGCTGTTGTACGGTATGCGAAGCCTGATCAGCATGTCCGCGAAACCCATTACACCGAGGCCGATCTTCCGCGTCGCGTGTGTTTTCTCGCGTATCTCAGGTAGGGGATACCGATTGACTTCAATGACGTCGTCCAGAAAGCGGACTGCAAGCCGGACCGTCTCTGTGAGACGCTCGGTATCTATGGCTGGGCCCGACGGCGACTCATAAACCATCTTGGAAAGGTTGATGGAGCCGAGATTGCACGATTCGTACGGCAGCAGCGGCTGTTCGCCGCACGGGTTGGTGCTTTCGATTGCGCCGAGATGTGGAGTAGGGTTGCATCGGTTTATCTCGTCTAGGAAGATTATGCCGGGGTCGCCTGTGAGCCACGCGGTGTCGACTATCAGATCGAAGATGTCTCGTGCCCTGCGTGTATCGACAGCCTGGCCAGTCCGAGGATTGCGTAGCTCATATTCAGTGTCGTCGATTACTGCTTGCATGAAGTCGTCGGTCACCGCTACCGACAGGTTGAAGTTGGTAAGCACGCCGGGGTCCTTTTTCGCCGTGATGAAGCGTTCGATGTCAGGGTGTGTCACGTCTAGGATGGCCATGTTCGCGCCTCGGCGCATCCCTCCCTGTTTGATCACGTCAGTTGTCCGGTCGAATACCTGCATGAATGACAAAGGCCCGCTTGCAACTCCACCGGTGCTTCCGACCCTGTCTTTCTCCGGACGAAGGTGTGAGAACGAGAATCCGGTGCCGCCGCCGCTCTTGTGTATCAGCGCTGTGTACTTGACTGCATCGAAGATGGACTCCATGGAGTCCTCCACCGGCAGGACGAAACAGGCCGACAGCTGCCCCAGTTCCCGCCCGGCGTTCATGAGTGTGGGGGAGTTGGGCAAGAAATCGAGATTCGCCATCACTCTGTAAAAGGCGTCTTCCCAGTAGGCGCAGTCCTCTCCCGGGTTCAGAATTGTCTCGGCTGCAGCTACGTGTCGGGCGACACGCCTGAACATCTGTTCCGGTGTCTCAACAGGCTCGCCGTTTCCGTCTTTCGCAAGATACCGGCGTTTCAGAACGGTAAGCGCGTTCTTGGATAATTGAATGCCACTACATTGTGGTTCGCCGCCTGTCGATGATAGTATCGGCAACTGTCTCGCCTTTCCGACTCGGGATCGCCGGCGGGAATGCCTCGGTCCAGATGTCGTTACATAGCCTTCCATACCTGGCAGGGGTCGAGCGGTGCCAAGCCGCTCGCTCACCTGCACACTTAGTTGTTCAAGAAGGTCGCGATCGTTCACTCCCACAGATTCGGCGGCAGCAAAGACTGCACGCACCACCTGCTCTTCGGTAAGTGGCGTTGTCTCCTTCGCCTTGCCTGTTCGTGCCATGTGTGCCGTCTGCCTCACAGTCCTCAGCTGTTGCCGGGTGCAGAAGGGGTGTCCTGGCTTTCTTTGGACAGGCTCTCCAGTGCTTCCTTGAGAGCACCTATGTCGGTGAATTCCCGGTACACACTGGCAAACCGTATGTATGCGATGTGGTCGACTCGTTCGAGCTGGTCCATGACGAGATCCCCGATTGTGGAACTCGAGACTTCCACTCTGCCAAGGCCATGCAATTGGTCCTCTATGCCGGTAATGATCTTCTCAACCGTTCCTGTCGGCAACGGTCGCTTCTCGCACGCCTTTCTTATGCCCGAAGCCAGCTTTTCGCGGTTATATGGCTCGCGTCTGCTGTCCTTCTTCACGACATAGAGAGGATTGCTGTAGACCCGCTCGGTTGTAGTGAAGCGTGCGCCACATGCGACACAGACCCTTCTGCGACGGACTTCTCCTCCCATTCCCCTCGAGTCTACGACTCTCGAGTCGGGGGCGCCGCAAAAAGGGCATTTCACTGGGCATGCCTCACAATTTGTTGTGCCACAAACAAAGTGTACCACCACATGTTGGGGGCTCCAAGATAAGAGGAGCTCTGCAGTGGTGTCTTGAAAAGCCAACGGGGAGGACGGAGAACCCGTCCTCCCCGTGCGGGCGGGACAGGCAACTATTGCCAGGAAAGCTTGGAGGGCTCAGGCGTAACGTCCGCTCGACCCTTCAATGCCTGCGTGAGCTGACCACCTGCACCGTGTCGCTGGCCACGGCGGAGGAACGATGGGACATCAAGTGTGTCGCCGCCACCCTTCATCAGTCTGCGCAGTTCTTCAGTATCGGGAGATCCCTTGCCATATTGACTTGTGAATCCGGTTGCTATGACGGTGATCTTGATCTCGGCATCCATCTTCGGATCGAACACGACGCCGAAGATGATGTTCGCCCGTGGATCAACGGCCTCGCTGATGACACTTGCCGCCTCGTTACATTCGAACAACGTCAGGCTTGGGCCGCCCGTGATGTTGAAAAGCACGCCCTGGGCGCCTGCGACCTGTGCATCAAGCAGCGGGCTTGCGAGTGCTGCCTTGGCCGCCTCTGCAGCGCGATTCTGGCCGCTGCCGCGCCCCACGGACATCCATGCAGGGCCGGCATCTTTCATGACCGACTTGATATCGGCGAAGTCAAGATTGATGAGACCGGGCACTGTTACCACCTCAGAAATGGCCTGCACACCGAGCAGCAGGGCGTCGTCTGCGAGCCTGAAGGCGGAATCGATTGTTGTCTTGGCATCACACAACTGAAGCAGCCGATCGTTTGGGATGATGATGAGCGTATCCACCTTCTCGGTCAGGTTGAGAATGCCTTCCTCAGCCACTTCCGATCTGTGGCCTCCCTCAAACTTGAACGGCTTGGTTACCACGCCGATAGTGAGCGCACCGGACTCCTTTGCCGTCTCTGCAACCACCGGGATGCCACCAGTGCCTGTTCCTCCACCCATGCCAGCTGCCACAAATACCATGTCAGCACCCTCGACGATTTCCTGTATTAGCTGCTTGCTCTCCTCGGCAGCCTTGTGTCCAACGCGGTGATCTCCGCCTGCTCCGAGACCGCGTGTCAGTTTCTCGCCGAGCTGGATCCGTGTGGGTGCCTCGGCAAGAGCGAGGGCTTGGGCGTCCGTATTCATGGCGATGAATTCTACGCCGCGGATGCCCTCGCGGATCATGCGGTTGATTGCATTTGTTCCACCGCCACCGATGCCGATAGCCTTGATCTTGGCAGGGGCGGGTGTGTATGTTGTCTTAGCCATCTGTTCCTCCTAGTCTTCTCAACGTTTCAGCGCACAACACTATCCGCGGAAGAGCTTGCGCAGCAGTCGGGTGATGCTACCGAACATTCCGGCACGTTTGTCCTGCCATGCGGATGGTTCGCGGTTGCGGGCCTGCCAGAGGATGAGCCCGAGTGTCGTTGCGTATGCGGAATCGCGTAGAATGTCGGTGATACCGTAGACCCCGCTGCCAAGCGGAGCGCCCTTGCGCACGGGCATTTTCAGTTGCTCCCTGCCCAAGTCCACGAGGCCTCCGAGGTTCGCGGTACCACCTGTGAGTACGAGTCCACAGGGGGCGAGACGCTGGTAGTCAGTTGTTGGAAGCTCGAGAAGGATGAGTTCGAACAGCTCCTCCATCCTGGAGCGCACGATGTCACATAGTTCACGGTACGACGCGGCATGCCCGTTCTCGATGCCTGTCAGTTCGGTCTCCCTGCCGAACTCCTTGTTCGGTGTCGCATCACCGTATGTCTTTTTCATGCGCTCTGCGACATGGAACGGGAGGCCGAGCCCGATGGCGATATCGCTTGTTATCTGATAGCCGGCCACTGGGATGATCGCTGTGTGATAGATATCCCCGTCCTTGAATACGGCTATATCTGTTGTGCCGCCGCCGAGGTCTGCCATGATGATGCCGCTTTCGCGTTCCTGGGCGGTGAGCACAGCCTCGCCGCTTGCCAGAGGTTCAAGTACGAGGTCGTCAACCTGCACGCCGATACTCCGGATGACTTTGACGAGATTCTGAACAGACGAGACCGATGCCGTGATGATGTGGGTCTCCACATCAAGTCGCGTGCCATGCATGCCAACGGGTTGCTTGACACGCTCTTCCCCGTCGAGCGTGTAATAGCGTGGGATGGCGTGCAGCAGCTTCTTCCCCTCAGGTACAGCTACATTTCTGGATGCAGCGAGGACCCGCTGCAGGTCCTCCGAACGTACCAGCCGGTCATTCCTGGGAATGGCCACAACGCCTTTGTTGTTGATGCTGCTGATGTGCCGCCCAGTGACACCAACGAAGACCGAATCGACCCGCGTGCCGCTGATCTTCTGTGCCTCCTGGATAGACGCGGCGATGGCCTCTTTAGCCTCGTCCATGTTGACGACGATACCCTTGTGTAGTCCATGGCTGGGCACAACGCCAACGCCGAGAACCTCGATGTCATCCTGGTTTCTGACGTTCGCCACGATGGTCGCTATCTTGGTGGTACCCACATCAATGGCGGAGACAATTCCTTTGGCCATATTCACCTCCTTAGATTGCTCAGGACGCTGAGCCACAGAACGGCTCTATGCAAGACGCTCAGCGACTCTGAGCCGCGCACTGCGGCTGCGTGGGTTGGAGCGGGTCTCCAACGAAGTAGGTCGTATGACCTTCCTTGAGACGAGCGAGAAGACGTGGCGTGCTGCCTCCCTGCGCATGAACTGCTTCACAATGCGGTCCTCGAGAGAGTGGTAGCTTATGACTACTACACGACCCCCCTCACGCAGGAGTTCTGCTGTCTGGTCCAATGCCAGCCTGAGGTTCTCCAGCTCCCTGTTCACCGCAATTCGAAGCGCCATGAATGTGCGGGTGGCAGGATGGATCCTGCCGCGTCTGCCGCCGTGGACCTGCTGCACAATGTGCACAAGTCGTAATGTGGACAGGATCGGCCTGTTCTGGACGATCCTGTGCGCAATTTGGCGGGAGTAACGTTCTTCTCCGTACTCCCACAATATGCGAGCGATTTCCTGCTCGCTGCAATTGTTGACAATGTCTGCTGCTGACGTGCCCTGCGCTGAATCGAAGCGCATGTCAAGGGGCGCTTCATGCTGAAAGCTGAAGCCCCGCTCGGCTGTGTTCAGCTGCATGGATGAGACGCCGAGATCCATCAGGATCCCAGCATTCCGGACAAATCCATGTGACTCGCAGATGCTCTTGAGCTCAGAGAAGTTGCCGCGGGCGAGTGTTACCCGAGGGCCGAATGATGACAGGTTCTCTCGTGCCAGTTCTATCGCAGAGGGGTCCGCATCAATGCCCAGGAGCTGGCCGTCAGGCCCACTTCTCTCCAGAATGGCACGTGCATGTCCTCCTGCCCCCACTGTACAATCCACGTATAACTCCCCCGGTTGCGGTTGCAACGCTTCCATGACCTCAGTCACCATCACGGGGATGTGTGCCATTGATGCGATGTCTCGGATGCTCAACTACCTCCCAGACTCTCAAGAATCTGTTCAGCCTGTTCTTCCGACGACTGCTTCTCCTGCTTCCAGAGTTCTTCGTTCCAGAGTTCAACGGACTGGTTGACGCCGACCACAACCACCGTTTCACCGATTTCGGCGTGCAGACGCAATGGCATGGGCAGGCCTATGCGCCCCTGCTTGTCAAACGATGTGGAGAATGCGCTGCCAAATATGGCACGGTTTAGCTTGCGCTGGCTCGCGGAGGTCAGTGCCTTAGAAGACAGCTCGTCCGCGATGCGCTTCCACTCCGAGAGGGGGTAGACGCGGATGCATTTCTCAGTGCCTTTTGTGAGCACGATTGTGTCCCGCATATCACGGCGGAACTTGGGTGGTAGGGGCACTCGTCCCTTGTCATCCAGCTTGTATACGTACTCACCAAAAAACATCTATGCTCCCCCAGGAGGTGCACAATCCTCCTAATCTCCCCACTTTCCCCCACACCCCTATTTAAGGTGCTATGCTTCCGTTTGTCAAGTGGCGGGCAGCAATTCTTTGCTAAAACCTGACCTGCATGCTGCGATTCATTTCCTGCTCTGCCTGTGCTAGAATGGGGAGCTTGTGAGAACCATCGCGCGAGGGCTTTATGCGGATAGACATCCTCTGTCTCTTTCCCGAGATGTTTGTCTCGCCCTTTAGCTACAGTATCGTGAAGAGGGCTGAAGAGCGTGGTCTCGCGCAGGTGGTTGCCCACAACATCCGCGATTTCACGCATGATCGTCACCGCACCGTTGATGACTACCCTTATGGCGGTGGCGTAGGGATGGTGCTCAAGCCGGAGCCCATCTTTGAAGCTGCGGAGCATGTGAAGAAGACGACCGGCTTTGGTGACTGCCCGGTGGTCTTGTTGACACCCCAGGGCAGACTGTTTACTCAAGATATTGCCCGTGAGTTGTCACACCACCCGCAGTTGATGCTGATATGTGGACATTATGAGGGGGTGGATGAGCGCGTTGCGGAACATCTGGCTACCGATGCCTTAAGTATCGGGGACTATGTACTCATGGGAGGAGAGGTGGCGGCCATGGTTGTGGTCGAGGCAGTAGTACGGCTGCTTCCGGGCGTGCTGGGTTCTGAGATGTCGACGGTGGACGAGTCGCATGCGGATGGGTTGCTAGAGTACCCCCAGTACACGCGGCCTGAAGTCTTCCGCGGATGGGCGGTACCACCAGTACTCCTTTCGGGCAATCATGGTGAGATTGCAGCGTGGAGGCGGCGACAGACACTGTTACGCACTGCGAAAAGGCGCCCGGACCTGCTCGAACGAGCAACATTGAGTGACAAGGAGCGAACATGGATATCAGAGAGCTTGTTGAGCCAACTATAAGAAGAGGAAGAGAAGGACTGCCGCAGCTGTCTCCAGGCGATACCGTGCGAGTGGCCTTTCGCGTACGGGAAGGCGATCGAGAGCGCATACAGAATTTCCAGGGCATGGTGATCCGGTTGCGGCGCAGTGTTGACGGTGGCAGGTTTACCGTCCGCCGTGTTTCCTACGGAGTGGGTGTTGAGTACACTTTCCCGTTCCAGTCTCCGTTGCTTGAGAGGATCGAAGTCCTTCGCCGGGGCAAGGCACGCCGTGCGAAGCTCTACTACATGCGGAATCTGAGCGCCAAGCGTGCGCGGCTCAAAGAGAGGCGCACCAAGAATGCCCAGGCCAACTCCGGCGAAGAAGCTTGAGAGCTGCTGGTATTCTCTGACTGATGCTCTATGCCGAGGTGGCGGTTAACGCCCCTGCGGGGCGATCTACCTACTCTTACGCGGTCCCCGAGACTCTGTCTGTCCGTGAAGGCCAGCCTGTCTGGGTACCTTTCGGGCCGAGGACGGTTCGGGGTATCATTGTCCGGCTGGGTGCTGTGCCTGGACATGAATCTCCACGGGCTATCCTTTCGGCTTCATCGGAATTCAACCTCACAGCTTTCCAGATTGGCATTGCACACTGGACAGCCGAGCGCTATCTTAGCCCGCTGTTCTCTGCCCTTTCTCTCTTCCTGCCACCTGGCGTAGAACGCCAACCAGATACATACCTTGCCCCTTCCGGCAAAGAGGACATTCCTGGAGGATTGTCAGAGCGGCAAAGGAAGTTGCTTCAACTGGTCGCTTCGCGTGGTCGCATCGCGCTCAAGGACGTGGAGAAAGCGATGGGCAAGAGGCGGACTTCCCATGATGTGGCTATCCTTGTGCAACGTGGCCTCCTCAGGCGGGAAGACGTCACACGCGAGCGCCGAATTGGAGAGCGCACAGACCTGCTCGTCTCGCTCTCGCAGAGGGTCCGGGAGGCTGGAAACGATCTGACGAGTGTCGTGCCTCGCACAGCTTTCCGGCAGCGTGAGGTGTTGGAGTACCTGTTATCTCTCTCTGGACCCGTATCATTTGAGGATCTCCGCGTTCGTTTCGGAACGCAGCGCGCTGTCCTCCGTGTACTTGAGCGGAAGGGGCTTATCGACGTTCACGAGAGGCGCATCTGGCGCAGTCCACTGCGTGCGGCGTCACCGCGTTCAAGCATCGTGCCCAGACTGACCGGTTTTCAAGCTCGCGCCTGGAAGACGCTCGCCGATGGAATGCGCAGTGGTCTGTACCGCGAGTATCTCCTGTTTGGTGTCACTGGCAGCGGCAAGACTGAACTGTACCTGCGGGCCACACAAGAAGCTCTCGCTTCGGGCCGGAGCGCTATCTGCTTGGTGCCTGAGATAGTCCTTGCGGCGCAGACAGTCGACCGATTCATGGGACGTTTCCCCGGTCGGGTGGCGCTCCTGCACAGTGGCCTGGCACCAGGTGAGCAATTGGACGAGTGGGAGCGGGTGTGTCGTGGCGACGCGTCGGTTGTCATCGGGCCGCGGAGTGCCCTGTTTGCACCGGTGAATAATCCCGGTGTAATCATCCTTGATGAGGAACACGAATGGGCCTACAAGCAGGACGACGTCGCACCCCGCTACCACGCTCGCGCCGTGGCAAGGGAGATGGCAAGTCGCGCTCGAATACCGCTGCTCCTTGGAAGCGCGACACCGGATGTTGAGACCTTCGATCGGGCGCTACAGGGTGGCGCGCAGTTGCTTGAACTACCTGAGCGTATCAGCGACGGCGGACTGCCACTCATAGAACTGGTGGATATGCGCAACGAGTTGCGTGCAGGAAACTTCAGCCTGTTCAGTCGTGTGTTGTTGTCGGCTATGCGTGAAGCCCTCGGACGGAAAGAACAGATTCTGCTGTTTCTGAACCGCCGGGGAACGGCCACCCTGGTACAGTGTCGTCGCTGTGGGCATGTCTTTGCCTGCCCGAGGTGCTCGGTGGCGCTGGCATATCATGCGACGGAAGAAAGGCTTGTCTGTCACCGATGCGGCTATTCCACGCGAGTGTCCGAGACCTGCCCCACGTGCAAAGGCTCCCGTATTCGGTATCTCGGAGTGGGAACACAGAGGGTAGTCGACGAGGTGCACACGGTCTTTCCCGGTGCCAGAGTCATCCGGTGGGACAGCGATGTGCCTGCTCGTACGAGAGGGCAATCGCGCCTGGACGACGCTGTTCACTCGGGCGACGTTGACATCATCGTGGGTACGCAGATGGTTGCGAAAGGGCTGGACTTCCCCAATGTCACGCTTGTCGGAGCCATAAGTGCGGACTTGGGTCTGACATTGCCTGACTACCGTGCCGGAGAGCGCACCTTTCAATTGCTCTGCCAAGTGGCCGGCCGCGCTGGTCGCGGTCTGAAGCCTGGCAGAGTCGTGGCCCAGACATACGAACCGGAGAACTATGTGATACGCTCTGCCGCTGCTCAGGACTACCGAGCCTTTTTCGAGGCAGAGATGAAATATCGAGAGGAGGCATATTATCCTCCCTTCTGCTCAGTCGTACGACTGGTGTACGCACATACGAACGACGACCGCGGTCGTTCAGAGGCGGAACGGGTCTACCGACTGTTGGCGAGGCAGTCGAGCGACTTACTTCGTGTCACCGGCCCAACACCTGCCTTTGTTCATCGTCTTAGGGGTCGGTATCGGTGGCAGGTGCTGGTACGTGGAGAGAATCCAGCGGCTGTGGTCGCAGGGCTGTCATTGCCGAGTGGGTGGATGGTTGACGTAGATCCACAGAGTGTTGCGTAGCCTTCTTTGGTCTGGGAGAATGTGCCGGCGGTGTCAGTATGATGTACATACTGGGCATAATGGGTAGTCCACGGGGCGGGGGGAATACGGACATACTGCTGGATGCAGCCCTTGATGCTGCGGCCGATGAGGGAGCGCAAACGCGCAAAGTCATGGTGTCGACACTGGACATCCATCCCTGTCTCGAGCTGTACCATTGTGCTGTCGACGGGACGTGCTCGATACGTGACGACATGCTGCCCCTGTATGACGAAATCGTTGCGGCCGACAGACTTATTCTCGCATCTCCTATTTTCTTCTACGGCCTTACCAGTCAGGCCAAGGCTGTGGTGGATCGCTGTCAGGCACTCTGGGTGAGACGGCATGTTCTCAGGTCTTGGCATCCTGATGTGGATGTGCGCAGGGGTGCACTCATCGCAGTTGGCGCAACACGTGGTACCAGGCTTTTCGATGGCACCATGCTTACGGCGAGGTACTTCTTCAATGCGGTCGGCATGAGCTTTGATGAGCAGTTGCTGATACGCGGCGTCGATCACAAAGGTCAGATCCTGGACTTTCCTCAACACGTCGAGGAGGCAAGAAAGCTTGGCAGGCGTCTTGCCACTCAGTGACGTGCCTCACATGTCGTGAGGCGTGTTGTCTCTCCTGCTTGGACTTCGACAGTACCCTGAGGCGCCGTTGCCATTCGATCTGGTTTCTCCCGGCAGGTAACGGCTGTGTCAAAGGGCCTGCGGTGTGGTAGTGGTGGTGAGTGAGACTGCTGTAACAGTGCACGTGCAGGCGTGGGTGGAATTCTTCAGAAGAGGTCTCTCGCAGGTCACGGGACATTATCTGCTGTTCTCTCCTCGGCGTTATCCGGAACTCGACAAATCTGATGGGGACGGCACAAAACAGAATAGTTTCATTAGCAATTATTATGCGAAGGACGCGTCAGTGTGAGGTGATAAAGACCATAGTGAGTTGGACAGATTCTCATCCGACAGCGGAGGATGTGCATGAACCTGCACGCAGGCAGTTACCTGGAATCAGTCTCGATACCGTCTACCGGAATCTGAAGTGGCTTATTGCCAACGGCGAGATTCAGGTGCTTGAGGGGGCTGGTGGCGCGAACCGGTACGATGCTTGTACTCGCAACCACTACCACTTCGTGTGCGAATGTTGTGGATGGGTGATCGACCTGAACTTGAGCCTGAGAGAGAAGCTGGAACGTCTCGTGGCCGAAGACACAGGATTTCTTGTGCACGGCCACAAGCTCGAGTTCCGCGGTATCTGCGACAGGTGTCGTGTACAAAAGTGAACTATTATTTATATCGTTGGGTAGAGTATGAGGTGAGCTACCGTGGCGGTATTGAGTGCAGGCGAACTGTGCGATGAGGCAGTGAACATTGAGAGCAACGGTGTTGCCTGTTACGGATCACCGCTTAAGAAGCTCGGCGACAGTCAGGATGAACACACGTGGCGGCTCAACTCTGTCCGCCATCAACTGAAGAAGGGCGGCGAGTGGCCGGATGTCGGCACGACATGGCAGGACGAAAGGGTCGGTGCGATTATGGAGAGCGTAACGAGCGCTGTGCCTCGCGACGTGGAAGCTGCTCACACTGAACTCGACGCGCCCAAGGAAGCTATGGCCAGGAGGATTGAGGCGTACGCGATATACCGCAGTCGTGGCAAAGAGGCAACGGTTGAGGCCGAGAAGAAACTCTATGATACCATGGCCGATGAAGAACGTATACGTCACCTTTCTCTGCTGGATACGTATGAGAGTACCTGACTAACCCTATGGGCTGGCATACAGTTAAGGAGAAGCGGACACTCGAAGGTTAGGTTATCGCTGTCAGGAGATGAATGATGGATGATGTCATCCTTTCTGTGAGGGGCCTCGTTGTCGAGGTCGGCAGCACCGAGATACTCCACGGTATCGACTTGGAGCTGCACGCTGGTGAGACTACGGCGCTGTTCGGACCAAATGGTAGCGGCAAGAGTACTCTGCTGATGGCAATAATGGGCTTCCCGCGTTACAGGGTCACCCGTGGGACTATCTTCTTCAAGGGTCACGATGTCACTGCCATGCCTGTCGATGAGCGCGCGCGCCTTGGAATGGGCATGTCGTTTCAACGCCCCCCAGTCGTTCGAGGCGTGAAGACGCGTGACATTGTGCGGGCCTGCAGCCGACGTGAGGGAGAGGATGCCGACTTGTGTCATCTGGCCAGCGTGGCTGGCCTGAGCGAGTTTCTTGATCGCGATGTGAATTCCGGTTTCTCGGGTGGTGAGATCAAGCGCTCGGAATTGCTGCAACTTCTGGCACAGGATCCCGATCTGGTTATGCTTGATGAGCCCGAATCGGGCGTCGACCTTGTCAACATGTCGCTCGTTGGCGATCTTATCAACCAGCTGTTACAGAAGGATGTTCGCATACGGGAGCGCAGCCACGCTGGGCTGATCATCACACACACCGGCCACATATTGGACTACGTGAGCGCCCGCACTGGGTATGTGATGATTGATGGCCGGTTGTCGTGTGGAGGGGACCCACACGAGATTCTCGCGACCGTCAAGAAGTGCGGATACGAGGAGTGTGCCCGATGCATGAAGTAACCGACCGGGAACACCTGGAAGACACTGGGATGACGAGCGAATACCCATCGCGGGTGGAACCGTCGGCCTATGCGGCCGAAGTAGAGGAGCAGGCTTACGAACCGCAGCTGGCTCATCTGCCGGAGGACATGCGTGCTCGAATGCTTGATGCTGGGATCGTGGTTGATGAGAGCGTTGGCCGTTCTGGCACGTTCATCCAGCTAGACCACTCCGCTGTCCATTCGTCGGTCAATACTGAATCGATAGAGATGCTGCCCATAGGCCAGGCATTCGACAAGTACAATTGGCTGGCTGATCTGTGGTGGAAGGCTGTCCCTCGGGAGACGGATCAGTACACCAAGAGTGTTGAGGAGGCCCGCTATAACGGCTACTTCATCCGTGCTCTTCGTGGTCAGAAGACACTTCTGCCTCTCCAGGCATGTCTTTACATGGGAACAGGCGGCAGTGCTCAACGGGTACACAATATACTGGTTGCTGAAGAGGGCTCGGAACTGCATATCATCACGGGTTGCACTTGCGGTACTGGTGTCCAGGAAGGTCTCCATCTCGGCGTCTCCGAGTTCTACATCCGAAAAGGAGCCAAGGTGACCTACACTATGATTCACAACTGGGAGCCTGGAATCGCCGTCCGCCCTCGAACTGGCATCATACTTGAGGAGGACAGCACGCTTGTGAGCAATTACGTCATCATGAAGCCAGTGTGGGACCTCCAGATGAATCCGGCGGCATATTGCGAAGGTAGAAATGCCATGGTGCGGTTCAGCAGCGTTATGGCAGCATATGAAGGCTCGCACCTCGACGCGGGTTCGCGTGTCTTCCTCAATGCCCCCGGCTGTCGTGCCGAGATAATCTCGCGGACCGTCGCGCGGGGTGGCGAGACCATCGCCCGCGGCTACATCGAGGGCAATGCTCCAGATGTGAAAGGGCACCTCGAGTGCAGAGGTCTCATACTCGGAGATACGGGCGTCATTCATGCAATTCCGGAGTTGCGTGGGACACTGGCTGGCATAGATCTGTCTCATGAGGCTGCGGTAGGCAAGATAGCAGAGGAAGAAGTCGAGTATCTGATGGCTCGGGGGCTGACTAGGTCGGAGGCTACTGCAGTCATCGTCCGTGGTTTCCTGCGTGTTGATGTTGAGGGGCTTCCTGATGTACTCAGCACAGAACTGCGCAAGGCTATTGAGGCGAGCGAACGGGACCTTACATAGGAAGAGACAAGGAGGAGGTAGATCCGTGGACAAGTACCGGTGCACAGTGTGTGGCTATATCTATGATCCTGATAAGGGAGATCCCGACAATGGTGTTGAGCCGGGGGCCGCATTCGACGACATGCCGGATGATTGGGTCTGTCCCGTGTGTGGCGCTCTCCAGAGTGCATTCGAAAAAGTGTAGGTGATTAACATGAGCGACTCCTCCGTATTGAAGGATAGTAGTCAGACTGCGTCAGCCGTGCGCGAGCTTGTCGCTGAGAAAGCGCTATCGTTGCAGCGGTACCTTTACTACGCGGAATTGGCCACTAACGCGGGCCTCGAACAGACTGCCGATATTCTACGGGCGGCGGCCCGCAGTGAGGCTGAGCAGGCCAGACAAGGCATTGCGTACCTTGAAGGCACCACCGATGCGTTGTCGTATCTGGCTGCGACGATAAGAGAGAAGCGGTTGCGGGCTACTGACAAGTATCCTGCCTTTGCTCACCAAGCTGAGGCCGAGGGTTTCGCCGAGGTGGCCACCTATTTCCGCGGTGTCGCAGAGTCTGAAATGAAGCAAGAGAACCTCCTGGCGTTCTTGAGAGAGGCGCTGAAACATGGCCAGACGTTGGAGGGCCGCACCGTGGCACATTCGGCAGTTGACATTGCGCAAGTTATGCTGCCTCATCAGGCTAATGTCGCAGGGTATGTGCACGGCGGCGAGTTGATGAAGATGATGGACAATGCGGCTTGGGTTGTTGCCTGTCGACACGCGCGCAAGAATGCTGTCACTGCAAATGTGGAAGAGATGAACTTTCATAGCCGCGTTCGTGTAGGTGACCTCGTCTTGATGCATGCACGCATCACCTACGTGGGACGTACATCCATGGAGATCCGCATTGATGTGCGGACTGAGGATCTGGTAACGGCTCGCTGTGTCCAGGCGCTGACCGCGTATTTCACAACCGTCGCCATCGATGCCCACGGCAGCCCTTCGCCGGTGCCGCCGCTCATCATTACGACCGATGAGGAGGCAAGGCTTTTTGAGGAAGGTCGTCGGCGCCACGAAGAGAAGCGACAACGAAGGGGCAGATCGTGAGCGTTGTTAAGGACCAGATGATAGTGGAGAATCTCAACATGGCGCAGACTGCGGTTGCGTTCCTCTGGATGGGGGCATCATCGGCGCGAATGAGGAGGTGATTCGCTGGAACGATGTAGAGCAGCGTGCTGTGAAGATCTCTTCCTCGGCGTGTGGCATCGCTATCCGGGATTGCTACTCTGCCTTGTCAGCTGGTCGCTGATGGAACACTTGCGGACTTGAAGAAAAGGATAAAGGGCTGTGTTGAGAAGGTCATCCCAGGAAGGCGTGTCTCGTGGCAAACACTCCGGAGTCCCGCTGCTCAGGACCTCAAACGCTCAAGGTAGCCATGGGTATATTGCGCGCATTCAGCAGCTTGAGGGCACAAAGAAGCGCTGCCGGGTGAGCAGAAGGCAGGAAAGAATATGAGACCGCGCACTGTAACTGAACACGTGAAGTGGATTGGCTCCATTGATTGGGACAGGCGGCTCTTTGATGAGCTGATTCCTCTGCCCGACGGCACGAGCTACAACTCGTACCTTGTTACTGGGTCGGACAAGACTGCGCTTATGGACACGGTTGACCCGACCAAGACAAGTGAGCTTGGCTCCATGCTGGATTCTGCGGGGATTACGCGTCTGGACTATATCGTTGTGAACCACGCGGAGCAGGACCACTCGGGCAGCCTGCCCTATGTACTTGATAGATATCCGGAGTCGGCCGTTCTGTGCACTCCGCGTGCCAAAAGAATGCTGATCGATCTTCTGCACATCGATGAGGGCAGGGTGCAGACCGTGGATGATGGTGACACAGTCTCGCTTGGCGATATTAACCTGGAGTTCATCCATGCTGCTTGGGTGCACTGGCCCGAGACCATGCTTACGTACCTTCGTGAGCAGCATGTGCTGTTCTCCTGCGACCTCTTCGGTTCGCATCTTGCGACATCCGATCTGTTTGCCCCCGTGAGTTCCCGTATGTATGGCGCTGCAAAGCGCTACTATGCTGAGATCATGATGCCGTTCCACACCAACATAGCCAAGCATCTGGACAGGCTTGCAGAGTATGACATCGAGATCATCGCGCCCAGCCATGGCCCGCTCTATGATGACCCTGCGGCTATCTTGGAGGTATATCGGCAGTGGGTGGTTGGCCCGCCTGCCAGCAAGGTCGTCATACCGTACGTCTCCATGCATGGCAGCACTCAGATGCTTGTTGATCGGCTGGTGTCGACGCTCGCCGACCTTGACATTGCCGCAGTGCCACACGGGCTGTCTTCAGGTGACATCGGTAGGCTCGCGATGGAGTTGGTTGATGCGGCAACCATTGTGCTGGGCACCCCGATGGTGCTTGCAGGTGCTCACCCTGCTGTAGTCTACGCAGCCTTTCTGGCAAATGCGCTGCGCCCCAAAGCCCGGTTCGCATCTGTCATCGGCTCATTTGGCTGGGGTGGCCGCGCTGTGGAGCAGTTGACTGGTCTGATACCTAATCTGAATGTGGAACTGCTGGAGCCAGTCGTTGTGAAGGGTCTTCCCAGAGGAGCGGAATTGGAGGCCATCGATGGCCTGGCCCATCGTATTGCTGAGAAACATCACGAAGCAGGCCTGCTGTGATCAGGCAGTAGAGGAGGTGTGAGAATGCGAGTAGGAGAACTTTTCAAGGCGCCCCAGGATGAAGGGAAGGAAAAGCACGTGCCTGTCATTGAGGTGTCGGAGGGGAAGGGTGAACGTGGTGCAGATGCCGTCCGTGTTGTTGTCGGCAAGGAGGTCCAGCACCCGAACACGATCGAGCATCACATAGTCTGGGTTCAGCTCTTCGGCGTCAAGAAGGACTCCGGTCAGGTGGTTGACCTTGGACGCTGTGACTTCGGCCCGACTCTTGCCCAGCCGGATGTGCTTTACCACGTGCAGAATGTTGACCAGTTCAGTTCTCTCTGTGCCGTAGAGTACTGCAATGTTCATGGCTTGTGGGACTACTGTGTTGAGGTCTAGCGCGAGTGACCGCGTGCTATCCCAGGCGGGGCACGTCGCGGTACCAAGAAGCGCTGATAGGAGGAGTTATTAATGGAAGAGGAAACGGCTCAATTCACTGGTATGCCTAGACTTGGGGATCCGGTACCAGATATGGAGGTTCAGACGACTCACGGCACACTGCGATTGTCGGACTTCAAGGGGAGTTGGCTGGTTATCTTCTCGCATCCTGCTGATTTCACCCCTGTGTGCACCACGGAGTTCATGGCGTTCGCACAGATCCATCCCGGGCTGAAGAAACGCGGTGTGGAGTTATTGGGCCTGAGTGTTGACAGCCTGACGTCCCACATCGCATGGGTGCGCAATATCGAGGAGAAGACCGGCGTCAAGATCGATTTCCCCATCATTGCCGACCTCAATAAGGAGGTGGCCACCAGGTTCGGCATGGTCCATCCCGGCCAGAGCAAGACCGAGACGGTCCGGTGCGTGTTCATCATCGATCCGAACCAGGTGTTCAGGCTCATGCTCTACTACCCGCTGAGCACAGGCCGTAACATGGATGAAATACTCCGTGTCATCGATGCCCTGCAGATGACTGACGCCAACAAGGTTGCGACTCCTGCGAACTGGAGGCCGGGTGACATGGTCATCGTTCCGCCTCCTCAAACGCAGGAAGCGGCCGAGGAGCGACTGAAACAGGGATACGAGTGCGTCGACTGGTACTTCTGTAAGAAGAAGGTCTAAGGAGGTCTCAGATGCCCTGTGTAAATCCGGATGGCAAACCCACGGATTCGGGCATCAACATGTTACGGGCGGTGCAAAGTGGCAAGCAGACCGCTGATGATATTGCAGTTGCAACGGGCATGCCGATGTACCGGGTGCGAAGCGGCTTGCGCGAGCTGGTCGACGCAGGTTTTCTGCTGCGCGGCGATGATGATGTTGTGAGCCTTTCGGACCAGGGGGAAGCACTCGTCTGAATTGCACCGTGCTGGTAGCAGAGTGGAGCCGCCGGCAGCTGGAGAGGGGTGGTGGCGTGGCTGGCAGCCGGCGGCTCTTACTTTTCTGATGAACGCTAGGATGGCTGTGAATAGTAACAACAGGTTTACTTTCTTGGTTGGGGCTGAGGCTGTGGCTATGGTGTACGCTGGGCTGACACTGCTGCGGCTGCCTTGTTTGCCGACATGGGGCGGTACTCGTTTGAGACGGACGAGTATCAGAGTCTGCGGGGGCATAACTTCTCGGTGGTAACGTCTGCTCCCCAAGAGGTGCTCAGCCAGCACCTGCACGCAGGCGTCGCCGTTGCGATTGACCAACGAGGCTACGACTTCCAACGGGAGCACGTGGCCGATGGCGGCGTACTTGTTGTGAATTCCGACTCGTGTCCGGTGCATCCAGTGATGTGGTGGGAGACTGCCGCTGTCTTCACTGGCCGGGGCCTATCCTCAGGCATCTCTCAGGCTCAGAGTCGGGTCTGTTGCTGTCCTCAGTGCTGCTATCGGACAGCCTGAGGCGGAGTTCCTGAACTTTGTCACAGAGCAATACCAGGAAGATGCCGATAGCAACGCAGCGTATGCACGTCTCGTCTTTGAGCGTGCCAGGGAAAGATTGGGCTCCCGTTTCAGACTCGAGCGCAGCGATGCACCGCTAACGGTGTTGATGGGAAACCAGGCGATTGCCATGGGCGCTTACGCGCGGACTGGACATGTACTTCGCATATCCGATGACTCCCTCGCCATCCACCCTGCACTTCTTTGCTGCAAATGCCGATCGTTGGGGCGTGGTTGCAGTGTATTCGGAGAGGCAATGGTTCCTGAGGAGCATAGTCGGCCTTATGGTCCAGATGTGGAGTTAGAGTAGTGAGATTCTTGTCTGATTGCTTCATCGTGGTGGATGATGACTCACATGCACTGGCCTGGTCGTGGCAGATGTGTGCACTGTGAGCTAAAATAGGCCTGCTGCCTCGTCGACGAAAGGCAATCGCAGCGTGTGGTGAGGCAGGTGTCCTGGATGGCAATACGCGAGATTGTTACTGTACCAGCGCCCGTACTGCGCGAGCGCGCTAGGCGGGTTCCGCTCATTGATTCATCGGTCCACAGGCTGATCGATGACATGATAGACACGATGCGGGCGGCGCAGGGGGTTGGCCTTGCAGCTCCGCAGGTTGGAGTACCTCTTCGTGTTGCCGTTATCGAAATACCGGGTGAGGAGGTTCTTGTCCTCGTTAATCCGGAGGTCATCAAGAAGAAGGGTGAACGCCTTCTGGAAGAAGGCTGCCTTTCAGTCCCGGGCTATCAAGGCGAAGTCAAACGCGCCGCCACGGTGAAAGTCCGGGCGCGCGATCGTGACGGCAGAGAAATCCGAATTTCGGCCACTAACGATTTGCTCGCGCAGGCGCTCGAGCACGAGATTGACCATCTTGAGGGAAGACTTTACGTTGACCTTGTCGAATCGCCCGAGCACCTCTGGCGCATTCGCGAGGACATCCAGCAGTAGCCTGCGTGGCAGCTGGCCAGTTGTTCCTGCTCCTGATTTCTCTACGCTATGCGGCGTCGCTTGCGCTCGCGTGCGAATAGGAACGCGAGAATCGCCAACACCAGTGCGATCAGTGTGCCGGATAACCACCAGTTGACTTCATTGTAGACTGTCAGAGTGTCCGTCAGCTCTGCCAGCTCGACTTCGTATTCGCTGTTGCTGATGTTGGAGACCTGGAATTGCACGAGGCTGCTCTCGCCTGCGGCGAGTCTGATATCTTGAGAACCCAGTGTCTCATCGTTGAACTTCAGTTCTGCTGTGTACACTCCTGCCTCTTCGCCCGCGTTGGTCACCGTGACAGAGATTGTGGCATCATGCCCGATTCGTGTTATCAGAGGCAGTGGGCCCCAGAGCTTCTCTGTCAAAGGTGTGATAAGCAGGTTGCTCCCAGTGAACCTCGCTGGCGTGGGGGCCTCAGGAGGTTCATGTGGAGGAGCGGGTGCCGCCGCTTCCTCGACGGTTTCACCCGTTGTGGCTATGACGACAAATGTGCTGAAGTGTGTTACGTCAGCCGTTGCAGTCCCCACACCGGCGACACGACCTGTCGACTGCGGCTGAATGATCCATTCCTCTTCTTCCGGATCCCACATGGCGATACCCACTGATGTTGTGTTGTCCGGCAGGTTATCCGGGTCATAGTCAAGCTGCATACCGACAGCCCTGTCGAAGAAGACAGAGCTGACCGGGTGCCCTGTCGCCGTGTAACCGGTGAAGTCGTACACTTTGCTCACGGCAATGTAATTGCCACGTATGCTTGGGGGATCATCGGAGACCCTCATTCGGATCCATCGCGGCGGACCGGGACTGAAGTGTCGGTCAGTCTCATATGACACCTCGGTTCCACTCTCGAAATCAAGGAAATGCAGCTCATCAGGGTCCTCAGGGCTATAGTCCCTGATGCATCGGCCATCGTCACAAGTGACATAAATGCGCGTCACTTCTCCAAGCATGTCCACGTCGAAGTAGCAGATTGGCTCCACCTCGACTGTACGGCGTGTGCGGCTTGGTGCAGGCGATGTGATCGTCACGGTCATGCTGTCGCTGTCGCTGCAACCATTGGAGTCCGTGACAATCACCGTGTATGTCGTGGTGTCATCAGGGCTGGCAATCGGGTTTGGCGAAGACGGGTCGCTCAGGTCTGTGGCAGGCGTCCATGAATATGTATAGGGGCCTGTTCCGCCGGAACCCGTAGGACTGCCGCCGATGATAATTGATTCGCCTTCGTCTATGGTCACATTCGGTCCGGCGCTGGCGTTTGGAGGTGGATACACCGTCACGTAGTCGGTCTTGGTCTCGCTGTCGGAGCAGCCGTTGGAGTCGGTGACGGTGAGGCTGATGGTGTAGGTCCCGGGAGCGGGATAGGTGTACTCAAATGAAACTGATGCGGAACTGTCCGTGCGATCGACCATTCCGTCGTTGTTGAAATCCCACTGCCAGAGAGTGAGCGTTGCTGGATCAACAGCTGAAGACAGGTCTGTGAAGGTAACCGGCGTTCCGTTGCATATTGTCAGTGTGTCTACCTCGAAGTCTGCGGTTGGACCTGCATATACGGTGACCGTGGCGGAGTCGTAGCTTGAGCATCCGGTGGTGTTGCAGGTCACTTTGCAGGTGTATGTGCCGGCTGTGCCTGTGGAGTAGGTGGGGTCTGTGCCCAGGATGGTGCCCGAGGGGGAGCTGCCGGCGTACCAGGCGTAGAGGAGGGAGCCGGAGCAGACGGTGCCGGAGGTGTCGGCGGTGAGGGTGGCATTGTAGCCGGCGCAGGTCTCCTCGTCGTCGACGGAGACGATCGGGAGGGGGTTGACGGTGACCGTCTTGGTATCGGAGTTGGAGCAGCCGTTGGAGTCGGTGTAGGAGTAGGTGACGGTGTAGTCGCCGGGGGAGGCTGCGTCGGAGTCGAACTGGCCGCCGGAGACGTAGTCGCCTGACCATGAGCCGCCTGTGGGCGAGCCGCCGGTGAGCGTGAGCGAGCCGGAGTTGTCACAGATCTCCTGGTCCGGGCCGGCGTCGACGGAGGGTGCATCGTGGACGGTGACCGTGGCGGAGTCGTAGCTTGAGCATCCGGTGGTGTTGCAGGTCACTTTGCAGGTGTATGTGCCGGCTGTGCCTGTGGAGTAGGTGGGGTCTGTGCCCAGGATGGTGCCCGAGGGGGAGCTGCCGGCGTACCAGGCGTAGAGGAGGGAGCCGGAGCAGACGGTGCCGGAGGTGTCGGCGGTGAGGGTGGCATTGTAGCCGGCGCAGGTCTCCTCGTCGTCGACGGAGACGATCGGGAGGGGGTTGACGGTGACCGTCTTGGTATCGGAGTTGGAGCAGCCGTTGGAGTCGGTGTAGGAG
>CAZODZ010000002.1:88702-89097 GCA_964578745.1 uncultured Dehalococcoidales bacterium
GACGTAGTCGCCTGACCATGAGCCGCCTGTGGGCGAGCCGCCGGTGAGCGTGAGCAAGCCGGAGTTGTCGCAGATCTCCTGGTCCGGGCCGGCGTCGACGGAGGGCAGTGGGTTGACGGTCACGGTACCGGTTGCCTGTGACGGTCCACAGGGGCTGTCGGGGCAGTTGCAGTAGACAGTGTATTGGAAACTGCCGGCTTGGGCTGAGCTGGCCCCGGTGTAATCAATATCAGTGACGACACAGCATTGTGGGCCATTGCAGCCAGCGCCATTGGCGGTGAACAGGTCATCGTCGAGGGTGGTCCCGACGCATACCGAGAAGTCCGGTGCCGAAGGGGTTGTGCAGGGATCGACGATGGTGAGGTTGGCGGTGTCACTGGCGGGGTCACAGGGAC
>CAZODZ010000002.1:89197-98378 GCA_964578745.1 uncultured Dehalococcoidales bacterium
GTGGAAGTGCTGTGGAGCAGATGGTGACGTCTTGTGCCTCGACGGTGCAGGGATCGACGATGGTGAGGTTGGCGGTGTCACTGGCGGGGTCACAGGGACTCCCGGGGCAGCTGCACTCGACGGTGTAGGTGTAGGAGCCGGCGCCGAGCTGGGCAGTATTGAACTCAGCGATGGTGTAGTCGGAGGTGTCGTCATGGATGGTGATGTTGGGCAGGCAACACTCCTGGCTGTTGCAGTCGAAATCGAGGTCAGTCTCGTCGAGTGGAAGTGCTGTGGAGCAGATGGTGACGTCTTGTGCCTCGACGGTGCAGGGATCCGCATCGTCGTTTGTCACGGTCACTGTCACATTTTCGCCTAACGACAGATAAGGAGAATCGGTTGGGTCAAAAGATGCGGAATAGCCTTCTGGCCCCGTCTCCGAGACCGTGTACGTTCCCTTAGTCAATATCACGTACGTTGTCCCGTCGGGATCACCGGGTTGAGGGCTGCCCTTAATGTCGTTCCCACTGCTATCCTTGACGTGAAGGAGCCAGTCGCTCGCTACGGCCGTTCCGCAACCATCGTTGACGACCTCTTTGACGACGGTCAGCTGTACCACTTCATCGGGGTTCCTGCTGCTGAAATGGATGTTGTAGTTGCCTTTGGTTGGAGTGCAACCAGAGGCTTCTGTTGTGCCGACACCCGTCCATTTGTCTTGGTTGGGGAGATGAGCCTGCTGCTTGATGTAGTAGGCGGAGCTATCTTTAGTGAGCCATACGACGTAGCAGTGCTGGGCGTGGACATCAACCTGCACCGATGTCAGATGCTCCGTATGGCTCCCGTCAATTGCGAGGAAATCACCCGACGATGTGCGGGAATAGTCAAGCGCATACTTTCCGAGCGTGCTGTCCCATACATGAAGGTGGGCGTTTGTTGCCTGGTCCTCCTGGATGTTCATCGTCACAATGGCCACGTTCGTGATGTAGACGGTTACTTCATCGCCGGTACCAAGGGTGACGGTGCCTTGAGGGATGGAGTTGTCGTAGGTATCGAACCCACCATCGGAAAAGTCAGTGCGGTAATTCTTGGGAGCACTGGATTCTGTGACAGTGTAGGTACCGACCGGTATGTCCGCGAATACTGCCTTACCGGTCGTCGCGTCCGGTGTCGCGGTGATCGGTGAATTGACACCATCGTCGATGGTGATATCCCAGTCAGATGGGTCGTCGTTCGCCCAGCCGTTTTCCAGAACCTTGACGACGGTAAGAGTCGCCGTGTCCTGGGCGCTGACCGCGGTGACGCCCGCCAGCAGGGCACCGATCACCAGTGCGATGCTTCCCAGTACGCCTATCGGCCTTGACACTTGCCCCTTCATGGTCTCCACCCTCCACTCCGTCTGCGCTTGTGTTAGCGTGACCTTAGTCACACTATTAGTCGTTCATGCGTGAAAAATCACTCGGCAAGCCATGACTTTCGTCGGGGATTAGTATGTTGCCGCGTTGCCTCCCGCACAACCTTGGAATCACCACTACCACACTACTGCTTTGCGTCCCGGATACATGCGGCTTATGTAGCGTAGAGGGCTACGCTGACACTAACACACAGCAATGGTTTGGTCAATTAGTAATGGCCCCTTTGTCCACCTGCCTTGGTCCAAGGCTGTACATTGTGCTGCTGATCCCGGCAATTGCCCTCTCATGAACTGAGAAAGGACGCGGTACGGGATGGTAGCTGGAGATGTTGTGACAGTCTCAGTTGGAATGTGTCATGCGCATATGGAATGACAGGACTGCTTATCTGAAGAGACTCAGATATGCGTGCTTCCGACCAGGGTCGCATACAACGCCCGCCGGGCGCGGGCGAGAAGTCCCTCAACTGCTTTGGGGGAGCGACCTATTTCTAGGCCGATCTCGGCTACCGAGAGTCCATCGAAGTACTTGTATCGCAGCACATTCCTATGGTCCGGCGGCAGTTCGTCAAGAGCGCGCTGCACCGCGTCGCGGTCATCTTTTGCATCCAGCCACCTCTCGATAGAAGAGCCGTAGGATTCATCCTCTCCTAGGCTCTCTGCCAGCAGGTCGAGATTCACGCTCTCGTTGCTGGCAGGAGGTTGCCTGCGGTAATGGTCTGCAATCTTGTGCTGCGCTATTGAGCAGAGCCATGTATATGGGCTTGAGTTCGCACGGAAACGCGCGAAAGCGAGCAGTGCAGCGGCAAACGCCTCCTGCACCACATCTTCGGCAATGTGTGCATCACCGTTGACCCGCAAGAGAACAAAATGATACAGACGCTCCCTGTACTCCCGGTACATGTGCTCCAGTGCGTTCGAACTTTCGCGTGTCGGTTGTACCCCGTTTGCCATGGATGCCCTCATGATTGCCTCACTTAAACTCCATTCTCCCACCATTGTGAGACTGGCTTCATCATACGGAAGTACATGTTAGTCTCCCACACTAGTCCTGGGACTGCAGGAGGAAGGACGGCAGTCATACCCTGTCCGCGTTGACCGCTCGAAATGCCCTGTGCTAAATTACAGAACCATCTGAGGCAGCGTAGCTCAGTGGTAGAGCAGGGGACTCATAAGCCCTTGGTCATTGGTTCAAATCCAATCGCTGCCACCACCATCTCCATTTGAGTTTTCGCTGTATCCTGTGGCCTTGAATGCTAGAAGAAGTACCAGAAGTGTCCCGCAGCGGCTGGTCCTGACCCTTGTGCTACGGTGGCTGGCGGCCGCGTAGCGGGGGCTTCTTGGCCTCGGTGTAGAGAAACATGTGTCCCTTGACCGTTTCCTGACCTCTCTCGCGTGTGCCTGCCTCGCATGTGTGCCCTCCCTCCCACAACTCTGACATCGTGGTGGCGTGTCCATCTCGATTGTCTTGCCAATGGTGCTCCTCCAGCTGCGATCTGGCGTAAGGATTACTCTCTCACAGCATATTGAGGCAGCTGCTTTCGACTCCGCCCCTGCGCCTGGCGGATGTCCGCGCAATCACCGCTGACAAATGCCGGTGGCCAGTCAGGACGAAGCACGAGGTTGCAGTGGCTGCCGAACGGACTCAACGCCTGCTGTTCCGCCGGGTCGTCCTTCCCACCTTCTATCAGCAGGCCTTCAATGTTGTGCTTCTTTGTGGGTAGCGGTGTAACTACGGTCTAAAGGCTCTGGTTCTGACACCGTACGGTCTGGTCTAGTCCGTGATAGCCGCTGAATAATGGGCGGGAGCGCGAATCGTGGGGCTTCCTTGCCTGTATATGCCGTGACCGAGATGCTTCATAACTTTCGGTCGCGTGCGCCACTCATCTTTGCGAGCGGGGATCTCTGCTGCGAGCGTGCTGCCTTGCGGCCCTGGCCCTTTCAAAATTCGGAAGGGCTTCGGATTCTCTGTACCCGGCCTGCTTGAATGGCTCACTGGTGACATATTGCCCTACAGGTCGGCACCCTCTGTTCAAGACCAAAGCGCTTGACCTCTGGTGGAAAGCTGCTCACGACTGGCACGCAGGACAGAAATAGGCCCCACGCTTTTGGATCATGACGCACTCGATAGGTGTGCCACATCTCGGGCAGGGATAGCCCTTCTTATGTGCCACGTTGAACATATCCTGCGCGGTCCCGCGCTCTCCATCCGGGAGGCGATATGTGTTGATGCTCGCGCCTTGGCAGGCGATGGCTTGCTCCAAGACATGCCGTATCGCCTCCAACAGATTTGCCACGTGCCTGTAGTCGAGTTGGCAAGCAGGGGTGAGGGGATGAATGCCTGCGCGGTACAGAGCCTCGTCGGCATACATGTTCCCGATACCGGCAATAATATGCTGATCCAGGAGCGCTGCCTTGATGGGAATGCGGTGTTTCGAAAGTGACTCTTTCAGAGACTCAGGGGACACGTCGTTGCCTAGGGGCTCCGGCCCGAGTTTCTGAAGCAGCGGCTTGAGGTCCTCGTAAAATCGCACTGTCCCGAGCCGGCGCACGTCGATGAACCATATCCTCCGACCGTTAGAGTAATTCAATACCGCTCGGAGCCGCACGTTTGCCACAGGCTTCTTCAGAAGCAGGGTGCCTGTCATTCTCATGTGGATCACGAGACCGCGGTCCTGCTCCAGCAACTGGATAAGGTACTTGCCGCGCCGGAAGACCTCGCGCACGGTTGACCCGATTGCGGGCAGCAAAGCTTCCGGCCCTTCAGGACCCGCGATCGATGGGTCGGGTAAGGAGATTGCGGTTATGCAGGCACCGGCGATGGCAGGTTCTATTGCACGGCGTATTGTCTCAACTTCGGGCAGTTCTGGCATGACGTGTAGTGTAGCGGCAGTGCGCACTGGTCACAAAGTGTGACTTGTGTATAATTGCAGGCTGCACGCTATTTGCACGTTCTCTGGAGGCTGCATGTACAGAATTCTCGAGCAGGAAGACCTCACACCCACTATTCATCGCTTGAAGATTGAGGCACCGCGTATTGCGAAGAAGGCACAGGCAGGTCAGTTTGTCATCGTCCGGCATGGCGAAGAGGGTGAGCGTATACCCCTGACGATCGCTGATTGGGACCGTGAAGAGGGCTCGGTAACGGTTGTTTTCATGGAGGTTGGGGTGAGCACGCGCAAGCTTGCACAGCTGAGAGAGGGTGGTACGTTGGATGACTTCGTTGGGCCGCTTGGAAAGCCTACCGAGATCGAGCACTACGGAACTGTGGTGTGTGTCGCTGGTGGTTTTGCTATTGCGACGATTGTGCCCATCGCGCGGGCGATGAAGGGGGCGGGGAACAGGGTGGTCTCTATTATGGGCTTCCGCACCAGAGAGCTTGTCTTCTGGGAGGAGAGACTGGGACAATTCAGCGACGAACTGATTGTAACGACGGACGACGGCACGTATGGTCGCAAAGGACTTGTTACTGAACCGCTCAAAGAGTTGCTTGATACGCGATCGATCGACCGTGTCATTGCCATCGGGCCTACCGTCATGATGAAGTTCTCGTCACTGACGACGAAACCGTCTGGCGTGAAGACTATTGTCAGCTTGAACCCGATAATGCTGGATGGCACCGGTATGTGTGGTGCTTGTCGGGTAGATGTAGGTGGAGAAACAAAGCTTGCGTGCGTGGATGGTCCCGACTTCGACGGGCACCTAGTCGATTGGGATCTGCTTCTCAGTCGACAGAAGGCCTACCTCGAACAGGAGAGAGAGGCCCTTCAACGCTACGAGCATATCTGCCAGGGAGGTGGGCACTGTGGCCAGAAAAGAGATTAATTTGAATCGCGTCGCTATGCCTAAACAGCCGCCGGAAGAACGCCGGCGTAATTTTGAGGAAGTCTCCTATGGGTATTCCTATGCTCAGGCTGTTGAGGAGGCGAACCGGTGTCTGCAATGCCCGAAGCCGTTGTGCAAGAGTGGATGTCCCGTTAACGTCGATATCCCCGAATTCATCAAGGCGCTTAGAGAGGGTGATATGTCGGAGGCTGCCCGCATTCTGCGAGGCAAGAATGCGCTGCCTGCAGTGTGTGGACGCGTATGCCCGCAGGAGACGCAGTGTGAAGCAGCGTGTGTGCTGAGCAAGCAGGGTGCCCCCATCGCCATCGGGCGTCTTGAGCGTTATGTTGCAGACTGGGCATTGAACCATGGACGAGGCGAGCCTGCAGTCGCAGCGCCATCTGGCAAGCGTGTTGCTGTGGTCGGCGCTGGGCCAGCAGGTCTCACGTGCGCGGCTGAACTCGCCAAGTTGGGACACTCGGTGACGTTGTTCGAGGCGCTTCATACGGCTGGCGGAGTCCTGAAATACGGCATCCCCGAGTTCAGGCTACCGAAGAGAATCGTGGAGTCGGAGGTCGACTATGTGCGCTCTCTCGGTGTTGATATCCAGCTTGACAATGTTGTAGGCAGGACTGAGGTTGTCGACGACCTTTTCGAAGAGGGCTTCGACGCGGTTTTTCTTGCGCCCGGGGCAGGTGCTCCCATGTTCCTGAATATCCCGGGGGAGAATTCCAACAACGTATATTCGGCCAATGAGTTTCTGACGCGCGTCAATTTGATGAAGGCGTACCGGTTCCCCGAATATGATACGCCCATTGCCGTGGGTAAGCGCGTTGCCGTGTTCGGTGGAGGCAATGTTGCCATGGATGCTTCGCGGTGTGCTTTGAGACTGGGGGCGGAAGAAGTCTACATAATCTACAGGCGCTCTAGAAAGGAGATGCCTGCGCGGGCGGAAGAGCGCGAAAATGCTGAAGAGGAAGGTGTCATCTTTAAGTTGCTTACGAACCCGAAGCGGTTTCTCTCTGACGAACAGGGAAATGTCACTGGTGTGGAGTGCTACGAGATGGAACTGGGTGAACCCGATGAAAGCGGCAGGCGTCGGCCCGTTGCCAAGCCGGGGACAGAGTTCATACTTGAGATAGATACTGCAATCGTTGCCTTGGGAACGCGCCCCAACCCGGTTATCCCCTTTACGACGCCCGGCCTTGAACTCACTAGGCAGGGCACGATTGTGACGGACTTCGAAACAGGCCGGACAAGTCGCAATGGTGTCTGGTGCGGTGGCGATATGGCGACTGGCTCGGCGACGGTTATTAGTGCGATGGGAGCAGGCAAGCGTGCCGCTGCCGATATTGATCGCTACTTGCGGCAGGAGTGAAGGACGTCTGTGTGCTACGAAAGGGGGTACATCTCCGCCCAGTTTGGCCCGGCTTTCAGCTCCACTTTCAGCGGCACTGAGAGTTCGACTGCCCGCTGCATGAGGTCGCGCACGAGATTCTTGATATCGCCGACTTCGACCTCGGGGACCTCGAACAATAGCTCGTCGTGTATCTGCAGGACCATTCTTGTCCTCGGGTGGTGCTTCTCCAGAGCTTCATCGATTCTCAGCATCGCTATCTTGATAATATCGGCAGAAGTGCCCTGTACTGGGGCGTTAATGGCCATCCTCTCGGCTGCTTCCCGGATCTGGCGGTTGGGGGATGTTATCTCCGGTATGGGTCGCCGCCTCCCAAGCAGCGTTTTGACATAGCCGTTTGTCCGTGCAAACTGTTTCGTCTCTTCAAGCCACCGGTAGACACCGGGGTACTGCTCGAAGTAGGCCTTGATGAAGGTAGTCGCCTCGGCGCGTGAGAAACTCGTGGCCTGTTCCAGCCCATAGTCGCTCATTCCGTAGACAATCCCGAAGTTGACTACTTTTGCCGCTCTTCTCATATCGGGGGTCACGTTCTCTGGCGGTACGCCGAAGATGGTGCTTGCGGTTGTGGTGTGGATGTCCTCGTTGGTCAGAAATGCCCGTAGCAGCCCTTCGTCTTGGGAGAGGTGCGCCAGTGCTCTCAGGTCTATCTGGGAGTAGTCCGCGCTAAGAAGGACTGAACCGCGTGGAGCGATGATAGCCTGACGTATGAGACGACCCTGCTCGGTGCGGATGGGCAAGTTCTGCAGGTTGGGTTCACTTGAGGAAAGCCGTCCGGTGGCGGTTCCTGTCTGTGTGAAGGTCGTGTGGAGCCGACCGGTGCGCGGGTTCACCAGACGTGGCAACGTGTCCACGTACGTCGACTTGAGCTTTGCAAGTTGCCGGTACTGAAGCACCAGGTCAATGATCTCATAGTCACACCGCAGTGCCTCAAGCAACGAAGCCTCGGTCGAATACCCGGACTTCGTTCTCTTTCCGCCTGGAATCCCCATCTCCCTGAACAGTACGTTCCCCAGCTGTTGCGGAGAATTCAGATTGAAGCTGTGTCCCGCGGCTTTGTAGATGAGTTCCTCTAGACGGGCAATCTCCTTCGACATCGTCCGCGACATCGCGTACAGCGTTTCTGTATCCAGAAGGATGCCGTTGTCTTCCATGCGCGCGAGTACGGAGATGAGCGGCAGCTCGACGTCCTTGAATAGATGGTCCATATCCTTTTCGGCGATTTCGGCGGCGAGGTTGTCCCTGAGTAGTCGGCAGGCATGGGCCTGTTCGGCCAGCCACTCTGCGACTGCCTGGGGTTCGGAGCCTCCGTTGGGCGGATTATCCGCCAGCGAGAATCCGAGCCTGTTGAAGGCGAGTGCAGTCAGGCCCACGCTCTTCTCGCCTACCAGGTGTGCCGCGACTGAAGTGTCGAAACTCAAGCTCCGCAGTGTGAGGTGGTGTGCAGAAAGAAAACGGATGACTGGTTTCGCATCGTCACAAATCTTTGTGATAGCGGGTGCCTCAGCGATGGGGCGCAGGAACTCAAGCGGTTGTTCCAGCGGAAGCTGACCTTTGGCCCCCTCCGGCAAAGACTCTATTGGGATGTAGAAGGTCTGCTGTGGGGTGGATATCGCCAGCCCTCGTATGTTGATCCCGTTCCGGGATACTCCGCCGGAGCGGCGCTGTCTTCCGCCTCCGGCTCCACCCGTGAAAACAGCGAATACGAGTTCGTCTTCTTCCACGAGGGCCTCTGCTGCTTCTGTCCTTTCTCTGGCAGTGGATAGAACGGCTGGCCGCAATCTGGATGTGGCTGTGGGTGGACAAGTGGTGTTTCCGTTGCCGGGTATGATGGAAGGAAGCCTGTTGAGCAGTCGCGTGAACTCGAGTTCCTGGAATAGCTCCTGAACGCGGGAGAGGTCATATTCTCCTATGACGCATTCCTCTATGTTCAGCCGTACAGGCGCATCGAGAAGAATGGTTGCAAGCTTCTCGCTCAACTTGAGCTGCTCCCGTGATGCTGTCAGAGAGTCGCGCACCTTCGGAGGTGTTTCCGGCGCATGTTCGAGGATGTTCTCCAGATCGCCGTACTGTGTCACAAGTTTGACGGCTGTCTTCTCTCCTATTCCAGGCACCCCCGGGATGTTATCGGATGGGTCGCCCACAAGCGCCTTGTACACCGGAAGCTGCTCCGGCCGCACGCCAAATCTTTCCCTGACTGCCTGATCGTCGTAGGCTCGTGCCTCGCTGAATGTCCGACCCGGAAGGAGAACTGACACCCCGGGTCTTACGAGTTGCAGTAGGTCGCGGTCGCCGGTGAGAATCGACACACCAATACCAGCCTTTCGTGCCTGTTCCGAGAGGGTTCCCAGTATGTCGTCTGCTTCATAGCCCTTCAGCTCGAATGAAGGCATGCCCAGTGCCTCAGCCAATTCATGTACCCGCACAATCTGACCTTTAAGTTCCTCTGGTGTTGCAGGTCGATGGGCTTTGTATTCAGCATATGCCTCATGACGGAAGGTCGGGGCCGGGTAATCGAATGCAATCGCCCAGTGAGTCGGTTTGTGGTCTGTGAC
>CAZODZ010000003.1:0-72510 GCA_964578745.1 uncultured Dehalococcoidales bacterium
CGGCGATCATCGCACCTGTTGGCTCGTCCCCATCAGCGACAATCGCCGCTCTTGAGAACTTCCCGGTGGAGCCCGATGTGATCTTCGCCGCCGTCTACCCCGGAATGGTGAATCGCCTCATGGATGCCTCCCTGTGGTACACCGGCGGCCCATACACGACATCGTACGGGAGCCTGGCTGGCATCTGCTCAGGTGCAACAGCGACGGCCTACATGGACGAATCCCGCGTATCGGTCGTTGCTTTTCCTTGCATGGGTTCACGGCGTTGGGGCGGCTTCAATGACATGGAGCTGGCTATGGCTGTAAACATCAAGAATTTCGACACTCTTATCAAGGGCCTGGAGAATACGTGGCTCACCGGACACTCGTACCCGATTGGCCTCATCATGGGTGACCAGAACGAGACACATCACCCGATTCCGGACTACAGCTACAGCAGTGTGTATCCCTACTGTGATGAAAGGTAGTGGAGCAGGATGCCGTTACGTCAGAACAGGCCTTGACAGCCAACCAGACCAGGGATGAAGATGTGCTTGTTTACGAGCCCAAGTCACTGAAGTTGGCAGTATGTCTTGTCTTGTGCGAGATAACGAGAACGATTCAACAAGGAGGTTGGAAGAGAAGAGGTATCTAGCCATGCTGACTGCTGCCTGTTTGGGCGCGGTGATGCTGCTTTCAGCCTGCGCACCCCGGCCTACGCCACCTTCGGCCGAGACTTCTCCTTCGCTAAGATGAACTGTCCTCGAATTCTCACAGCTCCAGTGGAGGAACCAGTCCACTGGAATGACCCGTCTGTATGACCTGCCGGGTTCCTCTGCCACAAGCCATGTGCAAAGGTGTTCCACTTTCTTCAGGGCACACTCGACGCGTCTTCAGGAACCATAACAAGCCATATCATCAGAGGGGTTCTTCCCTATATACTTCTCATAGGCCTCGGGCTTCTGCTGATGGTGAGGTTCCCTGAAATAGTGCTCTGGCTGCCAAACAGAATGATTGCATAGCGGCAGGGCGGGCCTCTGATAAAATAGACGCGCCCGCTCTTGATCCATAGAAACGGCAAGAACAGCTAGGAGGTTCAATGGCGCTGACAAAAGACCAGGTTGAACAGATCTCAAACGAGCTGATTGAAGCTGAGCGGGCGTGTGCGCCGGTGGTGGCGCTCACCGACAGGTTTCCGGACGTGTCTTACGAGGATGCGTATGCCATCCAGCTCAAGACGTTTGACACTCGGGTTCGAGCAGGTGCCGTAATCGTAGGCAAGAAGATTGGCCTCACGAGCAGGGCGATGCAAGACCAGTTCAACATCAGGGAACCTGACTACGGAATGATTACCAACACAATGGTTGTGCGCGAGGGCGCGCCTGTTCCAATGAGCAGTCTCATCCTGCCCCGCATCGAACCTGAGATCGCTTTCCTCCTCAAGGAGGACCTCAAGGGACCCGGCATCAACGTTGCAAATGTGCTTGAGGCGACCGAGGGAGTACTTCCAGCCTTCGAGATCATCGACAGCAGGTACAAAGACTGGAAGATCACGGTGAAGGACTCGATATCTGACAATGCGTCTGCTGCGCTCATGGTGCTGGGCGGGAAACTCACCCCCATCAAGGACCTTGATTTGCGCTACGTGGGGCTTGTGTTAGAGAAGAACGGCGAGGTAGTGAGCACAGGCGCGGGCGCTGCTGTGCTGGGTAACCCGGCCGAATCGGTCGCATGGCTTGCAAACAAACTCACCGAATACGGAATTACGCTGAAGAAGGGCGAATTCGTTATGTCCGGCAGCCTTGTGTCGGCAGTCAAGGTCGAGGCAGGTTCACACCTGAGAGCTACATTCGACCGACTAGGCTCCGTTTCAGTACGTTTCGAGTGACTTGGCCGTAGGCCCTCAGAGGGCCAACGGCGGATACAGGTGAATCCGCTTACGAATAGGGGGTCAACATGCCTAATCTGGCTCAATTATCAGCTGGCTCGTATAACCTGCTTCAGGGTAACGAGGCCATTGCACGGGGAGCGCTGGAGGCTGGAGTGCAGTACTGCGCTGCCTATCCTGGTACGCCATCGACAGAGATTCTGACGACCTTCGCCAGCGTAGCCCGAGAGGCTGGCCTGCATGCCGAGTGGTCCAGCAACGAGAAGGTCGCCACCGACGCCGCGCTCGCGGCGGCGTACGCGGGGCTGCGCTCAATGACTTCAATGAAGAACGCGGGCCTTAACGTCGCGATGGACACGCTTCAGCATATCAACCTCGCGACGCTGGGAGACCAGGGTGGCGCGATGGTCGTCGTGGTAGCTGATGACCCGCAGTCGCACGCAAGCGGCGACGAGGAGGACACCCGCTGGGTTGCGCAGATGGCCAATGCGCCGCTCCTGGAGCCGTCAAATTTCCAAGAAGCGTACGAGATGACAAAGTATCTCTTCGACCTCTCTGAGGAGTTCAGAATCTTCTGCTGGCTTCGCGACTACACGCGCCTTGCCCATGCGCGAGGTCGGGTACAGGTAGGTGAGTACAAGAAAGTCAAGAAGACGGCCCGCTACGACTCGTCCAAGTGCTTCACTCCATATATCGCCCCGCCCAAGCATGCGGCCCTTGTCGAGAAAATGGCAAAGATCAAGGATCGCTTCGAGGAGTCGCGCTTCAATTCGTACGAGGGGCCGGAGAACCCCGAGTTACTGATCATCGCGAGTGGCAGCGGAGTCCCGTCGTCCAGGGATGCCATCGAGGAACTCGGGCTCGGTTCGCAGGTGGGTCTGCTTAAGCTCGGTACCCTGTGGCCGTTCCCATCCAGTCTGGTACTTTCTCACGTAGCGAAGGCGAAGAGAGTGCTCGTCGTCGAAGAGGTCGACCCTTTCGTCGAGACTCACACGAAGGAAGCCGTCGCTGACGCACGTCTCACCAATTGTCCTGAGATCCTCGGCAAGGGCTCGGGCCACATGAGCTACGTTGGAGAGAATAATCCGGACAGGGTTATCGCCCCGCTGAGCAGGCTCTTCGGCACCGATTACCGCGCGCGCGATCCGAAGTACCAAGAGAAGCTCGACGCGACGATCGGCAAGATGGTTGTCAGCCGCGGCCTCATCTGGTGCCCGGGATGTCCGCACAGGGCCAGTTTCTATGCCATCGGCAACGCGATAAAGCGGGACGGCCGCCACGCTATCGTGAGCAGCGACATCGGTTGCTATACACTTGATGCATTCCCCGAGGGCACACAGATCACCAGTGTGCTCCATTGCATGGGCGGCGGCGCTGGCGAGGCATGCGGGTTTGGCCAACTGGAGCAGTTCGGCCTCGATCAACCCGTCATCGGCATCTGCGGAGACTCGACGTTCTTCCACGCCTCTATTCCAGCCCTTATCAATGCTGTCTACAACAAGTCGGACATGACCCTCATCATCCTGGACAACTCCATCACCGCCATGACGGGGTTCCAGCCTCACGCTTCCAGTGGCCAGACGGCTACCCGTGAGGTTACCAACACCATAGACATGGAAGCGCTGTGCAGGACTCTTGGTTGCCGTGTCGAGGTCAAGGACCCATTTGACACGAAGGCCACGTCCGCGTGCCTCCAGGAGCTGCTGAAGGACAAGGGCGGTGTGAAAGTCCTCATCCTCAGGCACAAGTGCGAATTACTCCGCATGAGAGAGGAACGCAGACATCCTTACAAGGTCTGGGTAGACACGGAGAAGTGCAGAGGCGATAAGTGCGGGTTCTGCTACCGCGTTCTGCGATGTCCCGGCATCCGGTACGACAAAGAGACGGGCAAGGCCCGAATAGAGGAAGCACTCTGTGCTGAATGTGGCCTATGTGCAGACCTTTGTCCGAGCAAGGCCATCATGAAGGAGGAACGGGCATAATGGCTATCTCTGCTGATCCCTTGAACATGATTATCTGCGGAGTCGGCGGCCAGGGGAACATCCTGCTGTCCGGCATGCTCGGCAGTGCGTACATCAAGAAAGGGTACTACGCGACCATTGGCGAAACGTTCGGGGCAGCCCAGCGGGGGGGTGCTGTGTTCAGTGCCGTCCGCGTGTCGCAAAAACGTGAATACGGACCGCTGATCCCCGAGGGCAAAGCACACTTGATTGTCGGCCTCGAGCCACTTGAAACACTGCGCCTTGCGCACAAGTATGCAAATCCGCAGACTGTGTGTATAAGCAACGTCTATCCGGTCACACCCGCAGGAGTTGCGGCGAACAGAGAGAAATACCCCGACGTCGACGAGGCAAAGGAAGCCCTTGCAGACGTTTGCGCGCAGACCTGGTTCCTTGATGCGACGAGCATTGCCCTTGATCTTGGAGCACCCATCGCCATGAACATAGTCATGGTTGGTGCACTCCTCGGTACCGGACAACTCTCGCTGACAGAAGAAGATATCAAGGCCGAACTGCGGGAGAGCCTCCCGCCAGACAGGCTCGAGCTCAATTTCGAGGCGCTGTCGCGCGGGATGAAGACAGTGGCGTAGGCTGGGCAGCGGAGGAACAGAGGCAAGAGTGTACAGGGCACCCCGGGGAACGACGGATATACTGCCAGAGGAGCAGGCGTACTGGCATCATGTCCAAGAGCGTGCGGCCCACGTGTGCAGTCTGTACGGCTATGAGCGGATAGACACGCCCATCTTCGAGGATTACGGCCTGTTCGCACGTACAGACGCGGCTGGCACTGACCTCGTTGAGAAAGAGATGTACGTCTTCGAGGACCGCAGTGGGCAGCGTCTGGCGCTGCGCGCTGAGAACACCGCGCCGGTATGCCGCGCGTACATACAACATGGCATGTCGAGTCTTCCCCAGCCCGTCAGGCTCTATTACTGGGGACCTACTTTTCGGTACGAGCGACCCCAGGCAGGCCGGTACCGGCAGCATCACCAGTTCGGGTGCGAAGCGCTCGGTGATCCCTCCCCAAGCCTCGACGTCGAGGTCATCGAACTGGCCATCCGTTATCTTTCCTCGCTCGGTCTTGAGAATCTGTCCGTGGTCCTGAACAGCATCGGCTGCCGACAGTGTCAGCCACAATACGTCGAGGTGCTCAAACAGTACTACCGGGGCATCGCATCTCGTATCTGCCCCGACTGCACCGTCCGGCTGGCGCATAATCCACTGAGGTTGCTGGACTGCAAGGAGGACTCCTGCCAGGTAATCATTGAGGAGGCGCCACACATCTCCGACTATCTCTGCCCCGACTGCAGGACCCATTTCCAAGAAGTGATGGACCAACTGCAGATCCTAGGCATCCCTTACACGTTGAACCATCGCCTGGTGCGCGGGTTGGACTACTACACACGGACTGTGTTCGAGATCCACCCCGCGCGCGAGGGCGGACAAAGCGCAATCGTGGGCGGAGGGCGCTACGATGGGCTCATGGAGGCTATAGGCGGCAAACCAACCCCGGGAGTGGGCTTTGCCATGGGTATCGAGCGAGTCATCCTCAATCTCAAGGAACAGGGCATTGCCGTTCCCCCACGAGCCACACCGGACATATATCTGGCCCACCGGGGGACGAGTACGCGCATGGCAGCTGTTGCACTGGCCCGACGGCTGAGAGACCAAGACATCGGGGTTATCATCCCTGCCAGTGAGAAGAGCCTCAAGGCCCAGTTGCGGCAGGCGCACTCGCTTGGCGTCAGCTACACCATCATCCTGGGAGACGACGAGATTGAGGCAGGCACAGCCATCGTGCGTGATATGAAGGCCAACACGCAGGCGACCATTGTGCAGGACGACCTGGTACGTCATCTGTCGGCCTGACAACACACCGCTAGCGCTCGTCTCCATAGCTAGTCGTTCGCGTCTGTGCTATAATTTACGTTGTGTGGAGACGCGCAGTCCGTCGCACCGACGAGGACCCCTTGAGGAGTGACGGCGGTCATCAGTCAACCAGCCTGATTCTCTAGCTGAACTACTTAGGTACATCTGCACATGGCTGTCGACAACCTTAAGCCCCGTCGTGAGTACACATCAAGAGACATCCAGATACTTGATGAGATTGAGGCTGTACGCCTGCGGCCGGGCATGTACATCGGCGGGACCGGGTTCGAGGGACTGCAGCACCTGTTGTATGAGATCGTCTACAACAGCATCGATGAGGCCTTGGCCGGCTACTGCGACCTCATCAACGTGACAATCCATCCTGATAATAGCATTACCGTCAAGGACAACGGCCGGGGTATCCCCGTCGACCTCATCCCATCGACCGACATCACGGCGCTTGAAGCCGTGATGACGCGACTCCACGCAGGCGGCAAGTTCGGCAACCACCTGTATGATGTATCCAGCGGACTTCACGGCGTAGGGGCATCCGTCGTCAATGCACTCTCGCGAAAGACAAGGGTCGAGGTCCGCCGGGGCGGAAAGATTTACTGCCAGACATACGAGCGTGGCGTACCTGTCTCTGAGATAACCGTGCTCGGCGAGACAACGGAGACCGGTACCAGCACAACCTTCGAGGCCGACCCTGAGATATTTGAGGACACCAACTACGATTTCACCATAACCTCGCAGCGGCTTCGGGAGATGGCCTTCCTCAACAAGGGAATAACAATCCACCTCGAAGACCAGCGCACTAACGAAGAGCGAACATACTACTTCGAAGGGGGTATCGCGAGCTACGTCCGGCGTATGAGCCGTGACAAGAACGTCATCCACCCGGAACCTATCTACCTCTCCGGGACAGCAGAATCGTCTTCGGTGGAGGTCGCAATCCAGTACAACGACTCCATGGCTGAAACGACCTACTCGTTCGCCAACTGTGTCAATACGCGCGACGGAGGCACCCACCTGACCGGCTTCCGAGCCGCGCTGACGCGCGTGCTGACTGACTACCTCCGCAAGAACAAGCTTTCGAAAGACAGTGACCCCAGTCTTACCGGAGACGACGTGCGGCAGGGGCTCGTTGCCGTGGTCAGCATCAAACTCTCGAATCCCCAGTTCGAAGGCCAGACCAAGGCAAAGCTCGGCAATCCCGAGGTGCGCAGCCAGGTGGAGTCGATCGTCTCTGACCAGCTTAGCCTGTACCTGGAACAACATCCCGATGACGCACGGGCAATTCTGGACAAGTGTCTTGTATCCGCGCGAGCGCGAGAAGCCGCCAGGAAGGCGCGCGAACTCGTCTTCAAGAAGTCCAGTTTCGAGACCTCAACACTGCCTGGTAAGCTGGCCGACTGCTCCGAGAAGAACCCCGAGGAGTGCGAATTGTATCTGGTTGAGGGTGATTCCGCCGGAGGTTCGGCCAAGCAGGGGAGGGATCGCCGTTTCCAGGCTATTCTACCGCTCAGAGGCAAGATCCTTAACGTCGAGAAGGCCACCAAGGATCGAATCCTCGCCCACGAGGAGATACGCGCCCTCGCAACGGCGCTCCGCGCCAACGCCGACGGACTGGACCTCTCGAAGCTACGCTACCACCGCATCATAATCATGACCGACGCAGATGTGGATGGCGCCCACATACGGACGTTGCTTCTCACGTTCTTCTACCGGCATATGCCTGAACTCATTGAGGGCGGGCACCTGTACATCGCGCAGCCCCCCTTGTATCGTGTACGCTCCGGCAAACGCGAGGTGTGGGTATACACGGAAGAACAGAAGGACAAGGCGATTGCGGAGTTAGGTAGCAAAGCTGAGGTACAACGCTACAAAGGCCTTGGAGAGATGAGCGCCGAGCAGTTGTGGGAGACTACAATGAACCCTGAGACGCGCACGCTCATCAGGGTTGAGGTGGAAGACAGCGCTGCAGCCGACAGAATCTTCAGTCTGCTGATGGGAAGCGAAGTCGAGCCACGCAAGAACTTCATACAGAAACACGCAGAGTACGTCGAGAATCTAGACGTCTAGGTAGTATTGGCAGACCTGTAGAGGCCATGCGCAATGATGTATCTTTCCACTTCTCCTGGAACGAGGTAGTCTATCGGCAGTCCCTTCGAAACCCGCTCCCTTATGCCTGATGAACTGATTCCTATGATCGGGCTGTCAAGCGTCACCACATTCTCCTTTGCCAACCCCTTGATACTCGATGCTACCTCGCTCAATTCCGGCAGGTTAGTGCCGACCCTCGGAACCACAACCAAGCGGCACATCTTCACAAGACGCTCGGCGTCCTTCCACAGTGGAAGGTCCGTGAAGCTATCTCGACCAAGTATCAGATAGTAATCGTGTTCCCCCAGCTTCCTGCGTAGCTCATCGAGTGTATCGACAGTATATGTCGGTCCCCCACGTTCAACTTCTACAGTACATAACTGGAAGCCATCATGCTTGGCAATAGCGAGCCGTACCATCTCGACCCTATGATTCGCACTTGTAACCTCATGATCAATTTTCAGCCAAGGATTCCCCGCAGGTATGAATAACACTTTATCAAGTGAAAGCCTGATGCGTGCCTCCTCAGCAATGAATATATGTCCAGCGTGAACTGGATCGAATGTCCCACCTAAGATACCTATCCTCATTATTAGTATTTTCTTTGTTAGTATTATTTACTGAGATATTTAAAGAGTAGTGATTATATCATTCATCAGAATCATAATAGCGCGACGTGATGATTCATTCAGGATATCAACCAGCGTGTGTGGAGTCTCAACATGTTGGAACAATCGACGACAGAGTTGTTGACAGACTAGAGAGGCTGGAGAGAAAGAATCTAGTCAGGTTATTCACAGGTCATCTGATTGGGTGAGCTTCCGGGTGATACGCTGCAGCTGCTTCTGCAATCGATGGTTTGCTTCCAGCTCCTCTGTGACTTTGTGAATTCCATGCAGCACTGTGGCATGGTTGCGTCCGCCCAGCTCACGGCCGATCTCGGAGAGTGACAGTCCTGACTCCTTTCTCATTAGATACATGGCGACGTGTCGTGCAAGAGCCGTCTTCTTGTCCCTCTTTCTGGAAAGGAGGTCCTCAATAGGTACATCGAATGCGTCGGACACGGCGTGGATTACCGGCTGCCCGTCACCAGGTGTGGATACGCTGTGGAGCAGCCTGTTGACAGTGTGTGAATTAATCTGGTCTCCCGTAAGCCGGGCCTGTGCAGAAAGATAGACAATCGCCCCCTCAAGCTTTCGCATGTTTCCCCGGACTTCTTCTGCGAGGAGGTGGAGGGCATCTTCGGGTATATCGGTGTCCGTTTCGTCGGCTTTGGCTCTCAGGAAAGATAGCCGGGCTGCAAAATCAGGGGGTTGTATGCAAGCGACCATGCCACTCTCGAGGCGACTCTGCAACTTCTCCCCTATGGCCTGCATCTCCCGTGGATGGTGATCACCTGTAAGGGCTATCTGGCAGCCGCGCTGGAGAAGTTCATCGAAGATATGGTAGAAGCACTGCTGGGTCTGTCGCTTGCCGGCGAGGAACTGGATATCGTCGAACAACATCACGGTAGGTGTCTTGAATCGGGCGTTGAACTCCTCAATACGTTTACGCTTGACAGCCAGAATGAACTCATCCGTGAACCGTTCCCCTGTCGTGTACAGCACCTCTCTCCCTGCGAGTCTGGTTGTCTGGGCGATTGCTTTAAGCAGGTGTGTCTTGCCTTGGCCTGTCCCACCGTAGATATAGAGTGGGTTGAATGTGCTACAGGGGTTCTGCGCGAGCTCGAGCGCAGCAGCAAAAGCGAGACGGTTGCAGCTGCCGACAATGAACGTGTCGAATGAGAACCGGGAGGCGATTGCGTCGACAGCGGTCGCGACCGAGGCTCCTCCGTCGGCGTAGCCGGCCCGGGCCTGTATGTTATTCTGTGGTCCTGGAAGGTCGTGCACTTGGAAACGCACATCGAGTTCCTGACCGGCCACATGCGTGACGGTCTTTCTGACGAGAGAGTGAAGCCGCTTCGTCAGCCATTCAGCGACGAACGCATTGGACGTTCCAACGACGAACACGCCATCCTCGACGGAGACGCCATGGCTGTTGCGCAGCCAAGTATTGAAATTTGCTCTGGTCACCTGCGCCTGGAGTTCACCCAGTGCTTTCTGCCAGATCTCGAACGCCGACAACTCCAACAAGACCTCCAACAGCACCAAATATGATGTGCGAGGGCGATACCCCAACCGGGACAGTTTTCGAATGCTAGAAGTGTGGGAAGCTGGTGTTTTCTGCTGACCTCGGGGCGGTCAAGAGCATGGAAGTAATCTAACAGAGGACATAGGGCTTCTCTAGGGAAGCTTTGACATAAACGGGACAAATCCTCGAAAATGTCCGCCGCGTGAGCGTACGTATCGTATTCATGGGTACCTCTGACTTTGGTGTACCCGTACTAACTGCTTTGGACGATTGTCATGAGGTGGTTGGTGTGTTCACCAGGCCGGACAAGCCTGCGGGCAGGGGTAGGCATGTCGTGTCGTCTCCGGTCAAGCAGACAGCGGTCTGCCTGGGCATTCCCGTATATGAGCCGCGTACTATGCGGTCCGAAGAGAGTGCGCGGCAACTCAGCGCGTTGCAGCCGGACATCGTTGTCGTTGCCGCGTTCGCATACGTCCTTCCTGCAAGCGTTCTCTCCATTCCTCAGTTCGGTTGTCTCAATGTGCATCCGTCTCTGTTGCCGCGGCACAGGGGATCATCGCCGGTGGCAGGTGCCATCCTTGCGGGCGATTCGGAGACGGGCGTGTCTATCATGCTCATGGACGAAGGTCTCGACACGGGTCCAGTCTTGAGCCAGAAGAGGGTGCCGATCGACGACTGTGCTACTACGGGGAGTCTGACCGGGGTTCTCGCGCGTGTCGGTGCACAGTTGCTGCTGCCAACCATAGAAAGCTGGGTTGCGGGCACTATAGACCCTGTTCCGCAAGACGAGGCGACAGCTACCTATACTGAACGTATTTCGGCCGGGGATGGTGTGATCGACTGGTCATGTCGGGCGGTCGACATCTGGCGGCGGGTACGGGCTTATAATCCCTGGCCGGGCTGTTTCACTTCTTGGCGGGGTCGGCGGCTCAAAGTGCACACCGCAGTGCCGCTCGATTTGCGTGTGCACGCGGAACCCGGTACGGTTGTTGCTGTGCCGAGAGGGAGCCCCACTCCTGTGGGTGTGGTGACAGGTGAGGGAGTTCTTGGGTTGCTGAGTGTACAGCTTGAAGGCAAGCGACCGATGTCTGCCGTGGAATTCCTCAGGGGCCAACCAGGTTTCATCGGAGCGATACTCTCGCAGGTGAAGCTGCCGAGGCAAAGGAGGGAGGACTGACATGACAAGACTCGTACTGGAACCGTTTCGGCTGCAAAACCTCGCACTCAAGAACCGGCTCGTGTTTGCTCCCATTACAACGCGGTACGCGGATGCGCGTGGCTATGTGACGGAGCGACTCAAGGCTCACTACGAAGTGCGGGCGCGAGGGGGTGTTGGTCTGATCGTGGTGGAGGCCACGTATATCGAACCGGTCGGCCAAGCTTTCGCTGATCAGCTCAGCATCTGCGATGATACATACATAGCCGGCCTCAGAGAACTCGCCATGGTAATCAAGCGGCATGGCTGTGTGGCTGCGATACAGCTGCATCACGGTGGACGTCTTGCCAAGTCGGCCTTCACAGGTATGCAGCCGGTGGCGCCCTCAGCGATAGCAGATGCAGCGAACGAAAAACCGCGGGAATTGACTCTCAAGGATATCGAATCCATCGTGCGCTCGTTCGGCCTGGCGGCCGCACGCGCGAAGGAGGCGGGCTTCGATGCGGTCGAGATACATGGGGCGCACAGCTACCTTGTGGACCAGTTCATCTCAGCTGCCTCAAACAAACGCACGGATCGCTACGGTGGAGACATCGCGAACAGGTCTCGCTTCATGGTTGAAGTCATTGAGGCGGCACGTGCGGCGGCGGCACCTGATTTTCCGGTTTGGGTACGTATCAACGGGCGTGAATACGGAGTGCGGGATGGCACAACTATTGAGGAAGCGATTGAAGTGTCTAAGCGTGCAGAAGCTGCTGGATCTGTGGCCATCCATGTGTCGGCGTACGGCCCGGCCACCCCGACCAACAGGACGACCGCAACCTTCCAGTCGGCTGTAATCGCTCCTCTCGCCGCGGCGATCAAGGCCGAGGTGAGCGTCCCCGTGATTGCTGTAGGCAGAATAACTCCGCAGGCAGCCGAGGCGCTTCTGGAAAGAGGTAGTGCTGACCTCATAGCTATGGGGAAAGCATTGCTCGCGGACCCGGAGATTCCGAACAAGCTCGCAGCCGAGCGCGAGGAGGACATCCGGCCATGCATAGTCTGCATGTACTGCCGCGATGCGTTGCGCAGGGCGGATATGGCAGGAATCAGGTGCCAGGTCAATCCTTGCGTGGGGTCGGACCACGAGCCACTGCCACCCTTGCCAGAGAGGCCCAGGCGCGTGCTCGTCATCGGAGGGGGACCGGCAGGCATGTGCGCCGCCCTTTCCGCCGCGGACAGAGGCCACAGCGTGTCGCTGTGGGAAAGGAGTGGTCAACTGGGCGGTCAACTGCTTGCCGCTGCTGTGCCGCCGCACAAGGACCGCATAGCTGCATTTACCCGGTATCTGGTTCATCGACTTGAAGAGGCCCATGTCACGGTCGAGACCGGCAGAGAGGCCACTGTCGACTCCGTCCGTGCCGAGAACCCGGATGTCGTCATTGTGGCCACCGGTCCGGGGAAGGTCGTTCCGGATATCCCAGGACTTGACGGGGCGACAACGGTGCACGCGAGCGATGTCCTTCTGGGCGCTGTCAGGACGGGGCGGCATGTGGCGGTAATCGGTGGTGAAGTCGTTGGATGTGAGACCGCAGAGTATCTCGCTGAACGGGGCAAGGCGGTTACGTTGTTACGTCGGGGACCGGAAATGGCGATGTCCGAGAGTCCGTCACTCAGGGCGTTCTTCATGGAGAGACTTGCGAGAAAGGGCGTTGTTATGATGCCGGGCGTGAAATACAGGGAGGCGAGAGCGGGGTACCTGGTGGTGGAAATGCCCGATGGAGCGATACGCACGATTAAAGCGGACACAATCGTACTCGCCGCCGGCTCGACACCGAATACAGCCCTTGCCGAGGCGCTGCGGGGGGCTGTGCCTGAAGTCCTTCTGGCTGGTGACTGCCTCAAGCCCCGCGCAATAGTTGATGCAGTTTCTGAAGGCTGGTTGGCTGGCTTGAAAGTGTAGGCTAGAGACCGAGCTTGTCTCTGACCTCTCGCATCCCCATGATGGTGTCCGTGACTAGCTCTCGCAGGTCGACACCGAGACGCTCCGCGCCCTTCTCTATTATGGCGCGGTCAACTCCAGCCGCAAACGACTTGTCCTTCCATTTCTTCATCACCGACTTTGCTTCCATGTCGGCGACACTCTTTGATGGCCGCACCAGGGCGGCGGCTGTAACGAGTCCGGTGAGTTCGTCCACCGCGTAGAGCGTCTTTGCCGCCTCGGAGGTCGGCTCCTCGTCCGTGCAGATGCCCCAGCCGTGAGAGACGGCCGAATGTATGTATTCCTCAGGCCAGCCGCGCTCCTCAAGGATGGCGCGGGTCTTCTTGCAGTGCTCAGCCGGGAAGCGCTCGTAGTCAAGATCGTGCACGAGTCCTATAATCGCCCACTTCTCTTCATCTTCGCCGCGCTTGCGGGCGATATAACGCATAACGCCCTCGACTGCATAGGCGTGCTTCAGAAGGCTGTCGCTCTTGTTGTACTCCTTGAGCAGCGCAAGTGCCTCGTCGTACGTGGGCGTGTGTTCCATATTGATGCCTCCTTGGTGGTCTGTCGGTCTGGAAAACCAGAGGAATAGACTATAGAACGAACGGCATTCATCCGCAAGGTGAGTACGGCTCACTCGAAACGACTGAGCCCAGCGTCGCGGCACGCGGTCAAGGCTGCCTCATACTCGCCGGGAGTGATCCGACGCGAGAGCTCCGGGTACTCAGATGCGCGGAAACAGGGCCTGTACTGTGGCATAACGTTGATGTACGTTGATGTTGAGACCGAGGTAGCGAGAAACTCTGCAGTTGCCCGGGTGCCTGCGAGGTCGTGTGGCAGGACCAGATGGCGGACGAGCAAGCCCCGTTCCGCCAATCCTTGTTCGTCGAATCTCAGGTCGCCGACCTGCCGGTACATCTCCTGGACAGCGGCCCTGTTGATCTCGGGGTAGTCGTGTGCATCGGACAGCCTGGATGCCACGGTGACATCCGAGTACTTCATGTCGGGCATATATATGTCCACCACCCCATCTAGGAGCTGAAGCGTGTCGACGCGGTCGTAGCCGCCGGTGTTGTACACGAGTGGCACGGAGAGGCCGTGCTGCGTTGCCAGGAGGACGGCCTCGAGTATCTGGGCTACGGTATGGCTCGGCGACACGAGGTTGATGTTATGACAACCAAGTTGCTGCAGTCTGAGCATGGTCGCGCTCAACTCCTCGGTGCACATCTCAGTGCCTTTGCCAAGCTGACTTATATCGCAGTTTTGACAGTAGACACAACGGAGGTTGCAGTTGCTGAAGAAGATTGTGCCGGAACCCTTTGTGCCGACCAGCGGGCGTTCTTCCCCGAAGTGAGGGCCGTAGTTGGCTACCCGCGCATAACGACCTGTACGACAGTAGCCGGTGACCCCGCGGGTTCGATTAGCATGGCATCGCCGGGGGCAGAGTACACAGTCCTGCAACGCCTCCAGTGCCTGTGCCACCCTGGCTTCAAGTCGACCGTCCTCCGCGAGTTGTATGTATCCTGGTCGCATGGGGCGATTGTAGCAGGGTTTCGGGGCGGTTCGCCCTGACTGTGAGGTGCTAGAATTGCGGCCGGGATGTTGTCCTCAGGCGCGCCGGATAGTGGTCCTGTCGGCGCAATGTCGGGAACCAGCTACCGGCGCAACCGGGTCCTCTTCTGTGCTGCAACCTTCTTTTACTGGGCGGCGCTCTACCTGTATGTGCCGGTCCTACCTGTGTACGCCGAATCGGTGGTGAGTTCCCTCTCGATGGTTGGCATCATCATATCGTCGTATGCTCTGCCCCAACTGCTATTCCGCATTCCTATTGGCGTGCACTTCGACCGCTCCCGGCGCCGTAAGCCGCTTGTGGCCGCTGGTCTGCTTCTCGCCGGCGCGGGAGCGGCCGGCCTCGCCTTTGCAGCAGACGGCTGGACGCTCGCGGCAGCGCGGGCGGTGACGGGAGCAGGTGCAGCAGCGTGGGTGGCCTTCACCATCTTCTTCACGGGCTACTATGATTCAGAGCATGCCGCGAGGGCGATAGGTGTCATAAACTCCATCAACCAAGTGGCGCAACTTGTGGCCACTGGCTCGGGGGGCGTAATCGCCGACGCATTCGGCTATCAGGCCGTGTTCTGCCTGGCAGCGGTGCTCGGCCTAGTGGGAGCCGGTGTGCTTGTGTTCGTCACGGAGCCTGTGCCAGCAGCCCGCTGCGCTGTGGGGGGAGGCTTCCGAACCGTGGCTGGCCGGCCGCTGCTCCTCGCGGTAGCGGGAATGGCCATCCTGCTGCAGTTCGCGAACTTCGCAAGCGTATTCGGCTTCGTGCCCGTGTACGGGGCACGTATCGGTGCGTCGGGCAGCCAACTCGGGCTCATCACCATGTTGACGCTCGGCTCCTCTGCAGTCGCCGCCTACTCCTGCGTGCGACTCGCTGAGAGAGCAGGATACACGTGGACGCTGATGACTGCAGCCATCATCCTGTCTGCTTCACTACTGCTGGTGCCACACACCTCGACACCGGCGCAACTGGCTGCCGTCCAGCTGGTCAGCGGCGTCGGACGGGGCAGCCTGGCAACATTGTTGATGGCGCTCAGTATCCGGTCGACGTCAGCCGGAACCAGGGCGACTGCCATGGGAGTCTTTCAGGCCGTATATGCGGGCGGCATGCTTGCGGGTCCAGTCGTGTCCGGCTTTATGGCGGACAGACTCGACCTAGCGGCAGTGTTTCAGCTGAGCGCTGCCTTGTGTCTCCTCCTCGCTGTGATGGCATACCACCCTGCTGTCCGGCGCGCCTGAACAACTGGGCTTAGCGGGCGCCGAACTCGTCGCATGCCTCGATCAGCTCTGTGAGGTATGAGAGGGAGGGGCCCCCACCCATGGATACCGCAACAAAGCCAGCCTCCAGTATCTCATCACGCGTAGCGCCAAGGCTGATAGCCTTGTTGACGTGAGAGGCGATGCAGTAGTGACAACGGGCAGCGACAGACAGGGCTACGCAGATAAGCTCCTTCTGCTTTGTGTCGAGAACGCCCTTCTTCTTTGATTCCTGGCTGAGCTTTGCCCACGCCTCCAGAAACTCGGGATCTTTGTTGCGGACCTCCTCCTTCATCGTCTCCAGTTGGTCCAGCAGGTGCTTGTAATTGCCTGAGTCGGCCATATGTACGCCTCCTGTCGCTTTTCCTTTGTACCCGGGATTATAACAACAGGCGATACTGCGCCATTTCTGCAAGTGGTTCTCAGCCAGCGATGAGGTAGACAGCCAGGGCGGCAGCGATCACTCCGATGAGGGGAGGGATCATGATGCGGTAGATATCAGACAGGCGGGCATTGAAGAATTCCGCCGATAGAATGAGGCAGAGATGCAGAGGGGAGACCATGTAACCCAGCCCACCCCCGATATAGGCAAGGAACAGCGCATAGCTGTTCAGTTCACCGGCACTTATCATGAACGGCAGCAGCAGTGTAAATGAGATGCCCACGAAGGCCATGGACAGACCGGTGGCGAAACCGATGAGCATGGGAAGAACGACAAGGATGATCCACGTGGGCATGCCGATAGCTTGCATGTCGGAGAAGAGCGCGTATGCCGTCCCTGACGCCTCCACGATGCCTTTGTAGAGCATGACTGAGTAGAGCAAGAAGAGGACCTTCAGGCCGAGGCCATACCTGAGGGCCTCGGTAATCTCGCGTCGCGAGGCGCGTTGCTGCGCTGCAAGCAGCAACGCCGTGACCACAAACGCGATTGCCGCCTCTATGCCCGCAAGCACCATGCCGACGAGGATTATGACTGGCCAGGCAGCGTGAACGAGCTCCCGAGTGAGCTCCCTCAAGGTGAGGCTCTGCCGGGTCTCGCAGACCGTATCACGCAGTATCCTGAAGCTCACGAGACCGCCAAAAAAGATGAAGAGGGGAATCGATGGAAGCATCGTGAGGACCACGGTCGAAAGAGGAACCGAAAGCACTGCACTGGCGGCAATCACGCCCGGGTAAACGGGTACAGACAGTTCCCAAGTGTGCCGGAACCAGAAATTGACGTACGTGGCCTGGGCAGGGTTAAGGCCCAAACGCCGCACGAGGTCTTTCAGCGCAGTGGCGGAGACCAGTGCGCCACCGGGCATCGGCACCATTCCGATGACCGAAGGCACGATGTGTATTGCAAGCTTGGGGCCAACTGTCTCGAGAGCGCGCGCAAGCCTTACCAGCAGGCCACGCAGCTCCATGAGCTTGCTGAGGGTTAGCGCGGCGATGATGATGCCTATCAATCGGATTGTCTGGAGCGATGTGGCGGTCTGGAACATCAGCAAGGGGGTCTCGCGCGCCGGCAGAACGAGGAGCGACAGGATGAGACTTCCAACAAAGACCGCCACCCCGGGATGGACCCTCAGCCTCAGAAGGACGAGGATGAGAGTGATGGAAAGCAGGAGGACGAGAGAAGGACTCAACGCTGATGGCCCCCTGCCGTTGACTGTTTCTGGGCGGCAGGCAAGAGGGCCTGCCGGGAGAGGTTGTCAACAGGGCTATATAGGATCGGGACCACGGTTGTCATCATTAGTAAGAGACGAGAGTCGCACCATTTTACGTGACGTTCCTGCGTGCGGCAATGCTGGCTGGCCAGTCAGGAAAGCAGTACGTACATAAAGAACAAGGTCAGTAGAACGGCGAGAGCAGGGGGCAACAGGTAGCGGTAGACAGAGGAGAGGCGCGCCTTGAAGTACTCCGCTGACAGGACGAGGCACAGGTGCAGCGGAGATAGAAGGTATCCCATGCCACCGGCTCCGTAGGCGAGCAGGAACGAGAGACCGTCAACCGAGTGCTCGGCAGTCAGAAAGGGAAGGAGAAGGGGAATACTGATGCCGACCATCGCCGACGAGAGACCGGACGAGAATCCTATCAATAGAGGGAGCGCCGTAAGGATGACAACAGGCGGCATGCCGATGGTCTGCATGTCGTTGAACAGCGCCTGTGCCGCTCCCGACGCCTCTACGACTGTCTTGTACAGCATCACAGCGTAGAGAAGGAAGAGGATCCGGGGGTCGAACCCTGACCGCAGGCTATCTGCAACGTCATCGCGGGAGACGCGCTGTGCCACGGAAAGAGCGAGCAGGGTTACCAGGAACGCGAGAGCTGCATCAAGACCAATGATTACGAGGGCCACTACAAGCAGCACTGGCCACGATGACTGGACGATTTCCTGAGGGATACTACCACCCATGCTGTTTCCAGATGCAGGCGGAGGAGCCTTCCGCAGTATGCGGATACTTACAAGCGTGCCAAACGCTACCATGAGCAGCCAGACAGGAGCCAGATGCAGCAGGATGAAGCTCAGGGGCACCGACAGGAAGACCCCTGCCATGATGACGCCCGGATAGACGGGCGTGGCGAACTCGCAGATATGCCGGTACCAGAAGTTGATGAAGGTTGCTTCCTCTGCGCTCAGCCTCAGTCGCCTCACAAGGTCCTTCACCGCTGTAGCCGAGACCAGTGCTCCTCCAGGAAGAGGCATGAGCCCAATGGCGACCGGTGCGACGTGGATAGCCAGCCTCGGGCCTATGGTTTCCAGTGCGTTGGCCAGGCGCACCAGCATTCCCTTCAGTTCCATGAGGCGACTGAGTGACAGGGCACAGACGATGATGGCGAGGAGTCGCAGCGTCTGGACACTGGTCAGAGCGCTGAGCATGAGCCGGGGAGTCTCGATTGGTGTGAGGACAAGCAGCGATAGCGCGATGCTGCCACAGAAGACGGCGAGCCCCAGCTGCATCCGGACGCGCAGGAGCGCCAGTACAAGAACTATGGAGGCCAGGAGCGCGAGCGACGGGCTCATCGGCACCCCGGGACATGCAGCAGAGTCACAGAATGGGAATTATACGCGCATCGGAAAGAGGCGCAATGGCCTTCGCGGCAGGCAGGCGCTCCACTGTATGCGACGGCATTGGATTCGTATACAATCGAGCTCTGGTACTCCATGGCAGACGAAGGGAGGACTCATGACCGAGATACGCAGAGATGATGAACGATTCCCCCGCATCGAACGGGAGCAGCCGCAGCTGCCTGAGGGCTGGACGGAGCTGCGTAGGGCAAAAGCTTCAGCGAAGACCGGATGGACATACTACCGCGAACTGGTGAAGCTTCTTCATGACGAGCTGGGCGAGAAACATACCGCCACCATACTGTGCAGACTGATGAAAGCCATGGCCCACCGATATTTCGATGCATCCATGAAGAAGTTCGGCGTGGAAGGGAATGACGCCTGGGCACTTGCTAGTTACTTCAAGCTGGCCACCGGCGACGTGATCGGCTACAAAGCGGAGCTGATACAGGAGGGCCCGAAGAAGGTCGTGTACCGCCTCTATCCGCCGTGTCTCTGGTTTCCCGACCTGGATATTCCTCCCAGCTTCTGTCTCGCGGAAGACTGTTTCGAAGAGGAGGTCGTCCGTACCCATAACCCGGCAGTCAGAGTCTATTGTCGTTCACTGCTCACATGGGGGGACCCTTACTGCGAGACGGTCTTCGAGGATGTGGGCTGACAGAGGCGGTGTACTCACACCCGAGTTGCACTGTGCCGCTTGATGGCATGAAAGGCACAGTGCGGTGCCCCCTTTGTGTCGACGAAGTGCAGCAGCGTGCCCGGTGCTTCCGAGGTCTCCACCAGTTCCATGCCGAGAGCGGAGATGGCACCGATCACCGACTGTTCGCTGTAGAGGATGAATGACCTGTCGACCCCGTAGTCATGGTCGTGCAGTGTCAGGATTCCTTCGCCGCACTTGAACATCAGTTGCAGAAGGCCGCCGGGACGCAGCACGCGGATGAGCTCCGGGAACGTGACAGCGAACGTGTCCTCAGCCGGTATGTGCTGAATCACTGCATTGCAGAGGACAAGGTCGAAGGTCCCTGTCTCATACGACAGGGGTTTGCTCAAGTCGGCGACCGAGACCCGGTCGGCTATCTCAGGGTGCATCCTCCGCGCGGTATCCACGTTCTCCTGTACAGCGTCGATACCCCAGGCATCATATCCATCACACCACAGCTTGTAGACGTCACGTGCACCTGCTCCACAGCCAGCATCGAGCGCATGTCCCTCCGGCACAATCGCTTCCGCGCGCCGCAGAATATCCCAGTCGTTCTTCAGCCAGGGGAGGGATGAACTTGCGTACGTCGACTGTGTGAAGGAGTGCGCGACCTCGGCATAGCGGCTTGAGTGAAGGCGGTAGAATCCGGCTGATGTGTCAGGCTGGTGTGACATGGGGATACATGGTAGCAGAAGAGTGGCGCCTGTGTGGTCCCTACTGTAGCCCCTGCTGTTCGAGGGGGAGGGTCACCTCAATCGTTGTGCCTCGGCCCTGCACGCCGTCGATGCTCAGCATGCCGCCGATTGACCTGACGCGCTCGCGCATGCCGATGAATCCGAAGGACATAGCACTCTCTGTCTCTTCAGCTGTCACCCCGCGGCCGTTGTCTGAGATGGCCAGAACGATGTGAGAGGGCTCCTTCTTCAAACTAAGCCGGGCACGCGTTGCCCCAGAATGCCGTGCAACGTTTGTGAGCGACTCCTGGCACACGCGGAACAGGGCAGTGGAGATGGTCCCGTCAGGCGCCGCCGTCTCGTCCAGCTCGATGTCACATGGTATGCCGCTCTTCTCTTCGAACGTTCGCGCGAGCCACTCGAGGGCAGCTGTGAGGCCAAGGTCGTCGAGTACTCCGGGGCGCAACTCGGAGGAGATGCGTTGCACGGCGCGGATGGTGCTGTCGACCATTGACATCATTGTGCCCACCTTCTCATGGATCACTGAGGGCGCCTCCCGGTCGTGTCGTGAAAGCCATGAGAGGTCCATCTTCAGTGCAGTGAGGGCCTGTCCCAGTTCATCGTGCAGCTCGCGGGCGATACCAGCCCGTTCCTGTTCGCGGGCCGATTCGAGATGCGCAGCCAGCTCCCGCATGCGTTCCCGTGAGCGGCGCAGTTCCTCTTCGATCTGGTTCCGCTCGGTGACGTCGCGCAGCACGCAGAGGATGGAGATGCGGCCATCCGGGTCTGTGAGTTGCGCCGCCATCAAATCGTACTGGTGCTGCCCGATGTTCCTTGACGTGCGGATGGTAGTGCCTGCCCCCTGTGTACAGATAGGTGTAGTGCAGGCATTGCACTGACCGTTATCGCTCAGCACCTTGCTGCACGGGTCGCCGGGCTGCAGCTGCAGCCTCTTCTGGGCTGAGGAATTGAGGAACTTGACCCGCCTGGACGGCCCGAAGATGATGATGCTGTCTTCCATCCCGTTGAGCCAGTGCTCCAGGTCTCGTCGGGCACGCACGGCGCCGCTGTACAAACGGGCGTTCTCCAAGGCTATGGCCATCTGGTTGCTGAGGACCTCGAGAAGGTGCCGGTCTTCGCCGGAATACTCGCGGGCTGAATACTTGGGGCCGAGAATGAGGAGGCCAGCCAGGCTACCGTGAGGCGATGTCATCGGGACGAGCAGGTGCGCCCCCACGGCGTCGAGCAGCTCCCTCTCCCTGCTTGAAAGGCCCTGAAGGAGTGGTTCAATCTTGAGCATTCGGTGAACGAGTACTTCCGGGTGACTCTCAAGCCAACGGATGAGTGTGCCGTCAGCACGAAGGGACCCGGGTCGGGGAACGTGCTGGAGACCTTCACAGTGGAACAGCTCAAGGGCCTCACGGCCTTCAGAAGGCAGAAAGAGGCAGGTGCATGAGGAGTGCAGAGCATCTGTCACGAGCCGCGTAAGCCGGCAGCCGAGTTCCGTCAGGTTCACACTGTGGTGGGCCTCCTCGCCAAATCGTTGCAACGCTCTCAGCGCGTCATATCGCTCCCGGAAGAAGAGTCGGTCGACGAGTTCACTGGCTGCCGTGTACAGAGGGCGTAGCAGCAGCGCCAGCAAAAGCACCAAGATGACATAACCCCAGAAGCTCTCAAGGCGCGTGCCCAAGTGTTTGTGTAGCACGAAGACGGTAATGACGTATGGCAGGGCGACCATGACACCCAGCAGAAGGTATGTCAGCGTTCGCCGGGCGACACAGGGGATATCGAGCAGCCGGTACTCCAAGAGGGCGATGGCGGTTACTATACAGAAGAGGATGTTCGTCCATATGCCGACGGGAGGAAAGTCCGTGAAGATGTCGATCAGTGTGCCTACGAGTGGCAGAGAGGCCCCTATCATCAGGAACAGGAGACGGTTCCTCTCTTCATACGAGGAAGTGGTCAGGTACCGCCGCAGCAGCACGTAGACTCCGCACGCGAGCAGCGCCAGGGCGGTAGCTGACGCGGGGATGGCGAGGATGCCCGGCACCGGGGCGTAGCCGTACTCAGCAATCCGCAGGTCCTCAACGAGTAGGCCCAGTGCACTGGCCAGAGCAAAGCCGGCGACGAGCAGATACGATACGACGAGGGTGTGTTTGCGGCGGAAGGGGCCGGAGTATTCGAGCGAGAAGTGGTAGAAGCCGAGGAACATGACCATTATTGCTGCGGCTGCGCTTCTATCCCAGATGAGAGCGACATGTATGTCGTGGCTCATGCGCATCCCAAGGATGGATAGCGCCCATATCACAAGGCCGGTTGCCATGACGAAAAAAGCCCTGCGGCTGCGCGACGCCGGGGCCCAGCTCGCAACTATTGCGGCGATTATCACACCGACGATGGCGGCGACCGCTGGTGGCAGAACGTATGAGAGGGTCCCTATCTGTGTCACCTTGCGGTTGCGACCCCCTGCAGCAACGCATTCAGCACAGTGTCGGACGCGTTCACATGAGGAGGCTTGAGGTGAGCGGGATCGGCGCCAGCCAGCTGTTGCCGCTCAGCATAGCGGTCGAATGTCCCCGCTGGGAGGATGGTCACCCTCACCGGTTGGTAGCCAAGGTAAGAGTCGATGTCCCGATAGTCGGGGTCGGTGCGCTTCAACTGCCTGTCGATCATCGCCGCCAGCCCCTCCGGCGTGACGTCATCCTTCAGTTCGATGTACAGGCGGAGGAAGGCCTGACCACCATCATACTCCTTGACGGCGGCCCAGTCAGCATAGCGCACGCCTGTGCTCTCTATTGCTTCCCATAGTGTGCGCTCGTCCAGGCACGTAAGTGCTGCGAGGTCGATTGTCTCGCCCACGCGTCGCTGGAAGTGCATGTGCGGCAGCCTGATGCCGGTCGCGTCGTCCCGCAGGCCAGTGAACTTGACAAGATCCTTCATGCGGTAACGAAGAAGCGGCATGCCGTAGAAGTGAGTTATGACGACCTCGTACAGCTCACCCTCTCGTACTTCGTCGAGCAGCACCGTGGCTGGCTGGTAAGACGGGTCTTCCATCCACCTCTCGACCTCGGGCAGAGGTATGAATTCGTAGAAAGCGATGTCAGGGAAGAAGTACATGCCGTCCTTCTTCCATGACTGGACGGCGAGGACCATGGCCTCGGCGCAGGCATAGAACTCGCACGGCTCCGCGCCCCAGTAGCGAGTGATTGCTTTCTTGTAGATGGCGGTGTCCATGCCGGATGTGACGATAGCCTTGGATGGCCAGAGGTCGCGGGGCAAAACGGGACGGTGTTCGCGTCTCGCGCGTGCTCGTGCTCTGAACAGGCGGAGCAGTACTGCCGGATGGAGCATGGCGGCCGTGAGGCTCGTCTTGCGCGTGTGCTGTTCGAATTGCTCGCCCATCTTGACCAGTACACTGGCGATTGCCCCGATAACGTCTACTCCATCCCTCAAGGCCAGCTGGAAGCCTGCTGCCACACGTCGCTGAAAGGGCATGTTGCCGGCGGTGTCACGGGGTGGGAGCGCCTTGAAGCTGACGCGTTTGGCCAGGGAGTCAATCATGGAGCCGGACATGTATGGTGGAGGTGGTAGAACGAGCAGGAAGCGGAAGCCGGGCCCGTAGTTGATCTCCCCGCGCTGCCGCGCGGAAGCGAGCGTGACGATAGAAAGGCAAGCCTTGTTTGCCCGTTCCAGGAAGTCGGCACTGTGGGGAACCCACTTGAACTGCCCCTGCCGGCCGGAGGAATGACACCAGAGAGCCGGTTTGCAGGCAAGCACGTCCTCCCGCTGTTCGCTGAGGTACGGCGTATAGTCCTCGAAGGTCGTAAGTGGGACGGTGTGACGGAACTCGTCGACACTGCCGGGCTTGCTGTCGCCCATGATCTTTCTACCCAAGGTGCTCGACCAGACCCTTTCAATCTGGTCCAGCAGCAGCTCTTTCTGAATGGCCATGAACTCTTCAATGCTGAGATCCAGGAAGCCGCAGTACCGCTTCCAGAGTTCCCTGTGGGTCAACTTGTCGAAGTAAGCATCCTCAGCTCTCACCATGCTCTCCTCCAGTGGTCTTGGTTCCAGAGACTATATGATCGCGATAGACCGGGTCTTGTTCGATGACATCGATCGCTGCGCCAAGCCGGAGAAACAGAGCTTCCAAGTCCCGGCGTGTGTATGTCGTTGGCCGGGGGCGCAGCATCAACGGGAGATAGACCAGCCCTGTCAGCAGCCCGGAGAGCGCACCGTGTACCTTTGCCCCCGCTGTCGGCGCCCTGTTTCTGATTCCGTGGCGCAGAAGCGCCATGCCGAGACCGAGGCCTTCTCCTTTCGATGGGTAGCTGATGACAAAGCGGCCCCCGGGCCTCAACACCCTCAGCATCTCGCGTGTAGCGGCCTCAGGCGACTCGACGAAGTCGGTCAAGTGGTACGCGAGAAGCCGGTCGAAGCTGTCTGGCCTGAAGCCCAGGCTGTGCGCGTCCATCAGAAGGAGCGACTGGGAGGTGCCGTTACCCTTGTGCCGTGCTCTCCTCAGTGCGGTGGCCGAGAAATCGATGCCGGTGAGTTGGAGATCCTGCTCGAACCGAGAGAGGTGAGAGAGTTCATTCCCTGTGCCAAGTCCGACGCAAAGGATGCGGTGCCCGGCCGAGGGTGCCAGCAGCCAGGCGAGGCGTTCCTGCACTTCTACGTAACGCAGTAGACGCGCTGTCGTGAAGTCATACAGTCGATTATAGACAAGGTCGAAATAGATGCGCGCCAACATGGAACCCATTGGACCATTATAGCCAGACGGGCTTCGTTCTTGTGTGCTGCACCTGCCCTTAGACGCCCTCCACTGTATGATGAGGTCCGCAATTCACTGTAAGAAGAATGCCCATATGTCTCGTGTTGGTGTCAGGAAACTGTACCAGAGATGATGCCGGTAATCGCCAGGCCTCGCAGGATGAGGTTGACGGCTATCGCTGCAAGCAGGAGACTGAACACCTTCGATACAGCCCGGATGCCACCACGGCCCATGACGCTCAGAACGCGATTGCTGCTGAGACAGATGAGCCAGGCAACAGCGACGTTGGCGAGAAAAGCTGTCAGCACGATGAAGAACGACATCTGAGCGGATAGCAGGAGAAGCGTCGTGATGGTTGCCGGTCCTGCGAGCAAGGGCGTGCCGATGGGTACAACCGCGACCATTTCCTCCTTAACGACGTCCATAGACCTGCCTGAAGTCATGTTCAGTATCGACTGCACGAGCAATACGATGCCGCCGGCGATTGCGAATGAACCCACAGAGATACCCATGAGTGAAAGCATTGCCTGACCGAAGAGGAGGAAGGCAAGCCCAACCCCAAGCGCCGTTAGGATGGCCACGTGCACTGAACGGCGGCGCTCCCTGTACGTGAGCCCCTCGGAAAGAGAGACGATAATCGGCGGCAGGGAGAGTGCATCAATGGCTATGAACAGCGGTACGAAAGCCCCAAGAAAGGCAGGGAAGAACGCCACTGCGGACGACCATATCTCCCCCATCGCACTACGATGCTAGACAAGGCGCGGCGGTGTGTCAACACGCCGCCGGTGCGTGTACCTACACGAACGTGAGAAGTCGGCGCGGGTTCTCGACCATGACGGTCTGTATCACGGCATTGGCCACGCCCTTCTGCCCCATCGGTGGGACCACACTCTCCCCGTACCGGCTATGCCACTGGTACCGACAGGTCGGCCGGTCTCCAGTCTGACAGCTTCAGTTGCGGCGCGTGGCGGGACATGATCTCGCGGATGATGTCGGCCATCTTCACTTTCTCCCGCACAAAGTTGGCATGCCACGTTTCCTCGACCCATGGCTTGTACATGTCTGGCTCCGATTTGCCCGGTTCTATCTTGAAATAGCAAGGGGCCGCCACCCGTGCAATCTCGGGTGTCTCCATCAGCCGGTACTCGCCACCCATCGAATCGACGATGGCCACGTAGACGTCGAGCGTCATCCTCACCGCCTTCCTGATCGCGGCCAGTATTGGAAGCGAGACGTCTGAGGAGGGATTGAACGTGTTGGCGCCAAGAGACTCAACCACGCGTGCCCCGGCAGGGCTGCATTGGCCCGCAAACACCGAGCACTTGAAGACAGTCTCCTTCGGCACGAAACCCTCGGCACGCATTTTGTTGACTATTGACAACACGCCTTCGTCGTAGACGAGAAATCCCCGGAAGCCAGCCTCAATGTTGCGCATCATGTCGGCAAGCCAGTAGGAGACGTTGTCGGACCCTCGCAGCCGTGCCCCCCACAGGGCGCCTTCCCAGTTCGACATCTCCTTCGAGCCCACATCCCAAGCCTTCCTGTGACCGACGGCCATGATAACTTCGACGCCTGCCTCGTGGGCTATCTGCGCCATCTCTCGGAGTTCGGCCTTGTCGAGAAACGAGGAGCCGCCAACGGTTGCGATGGCCCTGTGTACGGGAATGCCTCTCTTTCTGGCTTCATCAACCATGGCCTGCATAGTGGAGGCCCGCTCGACACCTGAGATTTCGACCCTCCAGTGGGCCCCGTCAGGAAACTGCATCGTCGAGGTGGGTAATTCCCAGAGGTCACGGCCGGGTATGCCCATCTGTTCCATGAAACGGCGTATGTTGTCGAGTGTGCTCATCTCCTGCCCTCCTAAGAAGTCGTGCCTCGGGAGGTTGTCCCCGTTGGCACGGTGCCATTGTAGAGAGGATGACCTGTTGTGACAATGCAGCATGTGGGGGTGGATTCAGGTGCGGGCCCTGCATGGCCGGACGAACTCCCAACATGACTCGAATTGCATCGGGAACACGCTGCTGGTAGACTGGCTGTCCGCCTGTCGAATGGACCATATAATGGCAGCGTCGTACGAGTCGCCTGACCTTCTTTCCCGCAGGCGCTGGCTTGTTCTTGCAGTCGGCTTCCTTGTCATGTCGGTCGGCTTCGCTCTGCGCAACTCGTTCTCAGTCTTCTACCCGGTAGTAGTGGCCGATTTCGGCTGGACCCGGGGAGGTGGCGCTGTCATGTTCTCCCTCAGTATCCTTGTGTACGGGTTGCTGTCGCCTGCGGTCGGCGGCCTCGTCGACAGGTTCAAGCCGCAGATAGTGGTCGCCACGGGAGTAGTGCTTCTGGCAGGCTGTGTTGCACTGTGCAGCCTGGCTACGGAGCAGTGGCAGTTCTATCTTTTGTACGGTGTCGGTGGAGCATGTGGGGTCGCTATGATGGGCATTGTGCCGCTTGCGGCGACCATCACACCATGGTTCTCACGCCACAGGGCAATGGCGTTCGCGGTACTAGCTGCTGGATTCGGCGTGAGCCTGGTATCAGCCTCGCTCGTCCAATTCCTCATCTCCCTTTATGGGTGGCGACGTGCGCTTCTGTGTGCAGGACTCTCAGCGATTGTCATCGTCGTTCCCGTCGTACTTGCGTTTCTGCGCAGGCCACCTTCGCTGCTGATGCACAGAGAGGTGCCTGAGGCCGCAAGAGAGGCTGAGATGTCTGGGGAGCTACCATGCACTGCAGTGCATGGGGGGGCTGGCTGGCATGCGCGCGAGTGGACCGTTAGGCGTGCGTTAAGGACGCCCCAATTCTGGATGCTGTGGGTCGCGGGTTTCTGCCAGCTCGGCTTGGCGGAGAAAGTGGCAATCGCTCACCAGGTGTACTTCTTCCGGGACGCGGGTTACAGTCCGGCCGCCGCGGCGTCGGTATACGCCGTGTTCGGAGCAATGTTTGTCGCTGGCACGCTGGCCAGTTCGCTCTCAGACAGGATGGGGAGGGAGAGACTGTATGTCCCCGCGTGTGCGCTTGCGCTCGTGGGCGTAGGGTTGCTGTTTGTGATTCCGGGCTCGAGTGTGTCGTGGCTGCCATATGTCTTTGCCGTCTGCTTTGGTATAGGAATGGGCATCATGCCTCCTGTGCTGTTCGCCTCGGTGGCGGACCTGTTTCACGGGAAATCGTATGGAGGCATCCAGGGTACGGTTGCACTAGGCTTCTCTCTTGGTGGGGCTATCGGGCCATGGGTTGCTGGCCACATGCACGATGTTCTCGGCAGCTACGACTCCACGCTTGTCATGCTGGTCGGGGCGCTGCTGGCAAGCGGCCTACTTGTTATTCTTGCAGCGCCGGGGCGCCATTCGTCGGTCTGCTGATCATTCTGCTTTGCGCATGGGCTTGCGACGCGTAGAATTGTACCGGAGGAGCCGCATGAGCAGAGTGGACAATAACGAGCCTGGCGGTGCCGGAGCGGAGGCGCGCCACCTCCACGTGCCGCCGGATGAGCCTGGGTTCTGGGTCTCTCCAAGTAACCTTGAACGCCTTGGCAGGGTGGCACAGCGGTCGCAGGCAGGCGAGTGCGTCAACGCGATTATCAGGGGGCCGAAGGGCTGTGGCAAGACGACCCTTGCCAGGGTCTTCGCCGCAAGGTGGGCTCGGCCGTTCTACGAGGTCCACTGCGGCGCGTTCGTCGATGTAGAGCAGTGGTTTGGTAAGGACAGGCTTACGGCGGGTGAGACGTGGTACCGGAAGGCGCGGTTCATCTACGCAGTCGAGACTCCCTTCTGTGTCGTGCTCCTCGACGAAATCAATCGCGCACACCCCGAGGTCCTGAACGCCATCCTCGGCCTGCTCGACTGGCGACGATCCATGTGGAGTGACGATCTAACGTATGAAGTCCGCGTTGCACCGGGAGTGGTGTTCTTTGCCACTATCAACGAAGGAGAAGAATTCTACGGCGTGAATCCACTGGACGCCGCGCTCAGGGACAGGTTTCCCCGCACCATTCGCCTCGACTATCCACCCAGGAACGAGGAGGCGGCAATCCTGCGGGAACATGGCCTGGCTCCGGCGACGGCCGACAGGCTGACCGAGTTTGCGCATACCCTGCGAAAGAGTACGCGACCGGTCCCGATATCGACGCGACAGCTGCTGGTCGCGGCCGAGGAGGTCCTCGGCGGGGCCACGCTGCGCGAGGCGGTGGAGACTGCCATCATCTTCGGTATTGATGATCCGGCACATGAGAAAGCTGCACTTCAAGCGCTGCAGTGGGTCGAGGACGAACCATTCGTATCCCGTATTGATGAAAACTAGCTCGTTGATGCCTCCCCCCGGCTCCAGCCTCTCGGACTACTGGCGCATTGACCGTTCCGAAGACCGCTCACGCGAGCTGGCTTCGGTTCTCGGAGGGGCTGCTTCCATGGCGGAGCTCGTTCAGTCAAGGCTGCGCGAAGACGTACCGAGGGGCAGTGAACACGCTTTTTCTCCGGTGGTGCTGGATCCCAGGCTGCTTGCTGGCTTTGCGGCGCCAGTCCCTTCGCAGGTAGTCGATTGCATCATCGGCATCGCTGTCCGGGAGGCGGGCTTTCGGGAGCTGTCGACGGACATACGGGCGTGCGAAGAGTGGGCAGCCCGGGAGGTGGCCGAACGGCACGAACTGGAGACCGTTCACCGCGTGCTCGAAGACTACTATGTATCGGTCCGACTGCAGCGGCTGTCACCTGTGCTCGGAAAATATCTGGAGGCCCGTGCGCGCGCGATCGTTGCTCCGCTGCTTGATCGATGGAGAGACAAGGCTGGTGGTGCTGTGACGCGTGGTGCAGTACTTGAAGCGTGGCTCGCTGTAGACATGTACGGGGAGGAGCCGCCTCCGGCTATGGACGGGCGGCTGCTCCGCGGCATGCAGTCGCTGCGCGAGTTGGCGAACCGTTATATCGCTATTGATAACGCGGAGGAAAGATGTATTCTCGCCCTGGGTGCCTGGCGTCTGCTGCAGGAATATCCACGGGGTGCAGATGACCTGAGCAGCGCGGTGCGCCAGGTGGTGGGCGAAGGTAGCGATTATGAGTCGGCCGACTGTCGGATGAGGCGGAACATTATCGGTGGAGGCGATGTTGGCAGCTTCGTGGACTTGTCAACCTGTCTGGTTGACGAGCTGCGCGGTGTAGAGTTCGAGAAAGACCAGTCGAGCGGACATGTGCCGGACGACGCCGTGTCGCTGACTTCCGATCTACGCGACCTTGGCGTGCTCGCTGCGGAAACCGTGGTGCGGGATGCAGAGTTTGACGCCGAGGCCTACGATAGAGTCAGACGGAAAGTGGAGAGGGAGATAGCGGACGTGCGGAGGCTCTTCTCCCGTCTCGACGAGATTGAAGCGCGCTGGAGGCATGGATTGCGGCGGGGAAAGCTCGACGGCCGGCGCCTGTCACGGGTCGCCTCTGGTAAGGAGACGGTGTTCAGGCTGCGTGACGCGCGGCACCGCATCTCGATGGCGCTCATCTTTCTCATCGATGTGTCTGCCTCGATGAAGCCTCATATGGCAACCGTCAACAGGGCCGCCTGCGTCGTCGCCGAAGCCCTGCGAGGCCTCAGCCCTGCCGTGTGGTACGAAGTCCTCACCTACACCAGCGGGGGACTACAGCCGGGAGCGATGGTGCAGCTCACAAGGCTTGCCTCTCCTGGCAAGACGCTCTCCCTCAGCAACGTGTGGAGCGAAGGGGGGACCCCTACGGGTGAGGCCATCGCTGTCGCGCTGCTGTTGCTGCGGAGACGGACGGCGCGGCGGAGACTGGTGCTGCATTTCACGGATGGCCACCCGAAGAACACGTACGTCGTCCGACAGGCCCTCGAGATGTGCCGCCGGGAGCATGTGGATGTGGTTACTGTCTCGGTAGGTACACCGCAGGAGACGCTGTACGGTAGTGGCAAGTGTGAGGTCGCCTATACAGTATCAGAACTGCCCGGCGTCCTTTACCGCTTGCTGCCACGTCTGTACCGCTAGACGTCTGGCCCCGCTGTGTCTGTAGTGGATTTGTTCAACGCGCGAAGTACCTCTTCCACCTCTTGCTGGTCCGGCATCTTCTCGCGCGCCTGCACGTATTCCTCGAGCATGCGGCGTTCCTTGTGTCGCCGCAGGAGCGTCTCGGCTCCTCTACAGAAGAACTGACTGATTGTCTCTCCGCGAGCCTGGCTCTGTACCTCTACGGCGTGCAATAGCTCCAGTCCCACGTCTATCTCGATCCTCGTCCTGTTGTCCAATGGTGCGCCCCTTGTCGTACGCCTGTACGGCCTACCATTATAACGCGCACGCCGGGCGCGAGGATAATGCCTTCGTTGTGTTGACCGGGACTGGTCACATACCTATACTTCCCGCTTGTCCGTTTGCGGTTGCACGACGGTGAGAAGGAAAGGGAGAGATGACACAACTGATGGGTCAGGAGGTCGCATTCCCCGCATACCGAGTGGCGGCGGTACAGGCGGCACCAGTGTTTCTTGATCGTGATGCGACCGTGGACAAGGCGTGTCGCCTCATTAAGGAGGTCGCCGCCTCCGGCGCATCTCTTGCGGTGTTTCCTGAGACGTGGATACCGGGCTATCCCGTCTGGACGAACGCTGACTCGCGTTGGAACTACAGGCCTGCGAAGGAGGCATATTCGCTTCTGTACCGTAACGCAGTCGATGTTCCGGGCCCTGTTGTGGACAGGCTCTGCGAGGCGGCAGGAGCCGCCCGTGTGGCGGTCGTCATGGGTGTGCACGAACGGAGTGCGACTGGCACGCTGTACAACTCGATGATATTCATCGACCGCGATGGCCGATTCCTTGGGAAGCATCGCAAGCTTGTTCCGACCTACCACGAGCGCATGATATGGGGGAGGGGTGACGGCTCTACGCTGTCTGTGTTTGATACGGAGCTGGGTCGGCTGGGAGGGCTTGTATGCTGGGAACACTGGATGCCTCTCGCCCGCTACGCTCTATATGCAACCGGGGAGCAGGTGCATGCAGCGGTGTGGCCCAGCGCCACCGAGACATTTCTACTGGCATGCCGAGCCATGGCGTTCGAGGGAAGACTCTACGTGGTGGTTGCGGCCAGCTACCTCACGAGATCCATGCTGCCCCCAGCCTTCCCGTTGAAAGGGGAGATGGAGTCGTTCTCAGAAGAGCTGTGCATTGGGGGCAGCGCGGTCGTCGGCCCTGATGGCCGCTTCCTCGCAGGCCCTGTGTATGGCGGTGAGACGATAGTCTATGCGGATATCGACCTGGGCCGACTGGCGGGAGAGAAGCTGTTGCTTGATGTCGCCGGCCACTACTCGCGACCGGACGTGTTCTCTCTCCACATCAACCGCCGGCGGCAGGAACCGCTGCTGTCTGACGAGGCCGATATGAGCTAGCCGATGTAGCCGTCCCGTACCAGCATCTCGGCGACAAGCAGAGCGCCCCTGGCCGCACCCATCTTCGTGTTGTGTGACACGAGAACGTACTTCAGTCCGTTCTCGAGCACGGAGTCGGCGCGCACCCTGCCCACGGTGGTCGCCATGCCGTTGTCATTGTCGCGGTCGAGTCGAGGCTGTGGCCTGAACGGATCCTGGTCAACGAGGACCATTCTGTGCGGTGCACTGGGCAGGCCGGACACGTCATCGCCGCCGCTGTAGTCGAGCAGCGCTGCAATGGCAGACTCCACGCTCGACGGCTTTGATGTCGACACGAACACTGTCTCGGTATGCCCCTCAAGGACGGCGACGCGCGTACAGGTGCAGCTCACTCCGAATGAGGCTGGGGTGATGGCGTCGCCCTCCATGCGCCCGAGGAGCTTCTGGGTCTCGCGCTGCACCTTCTCCTCCTCGCCTGGTATGAACGGGATGACATTGTCCAGTATGTCGAGACCGATCACTCCCGGACTTCGGCCGGCGCCCGACATTGCCTGGAGCGATGTCATTACGACCATGTTCAGCCCGAAGGTCTCGTACAGCGGCTTGAGCGTGATGGCGAGCCCGCAGGTGGTGCAGTTGGGAATGGGAGTTACAAAGCCTTTCCAGCCACGACGTTTGCGCTGCACGTTGAGGAGACGCGCATGCCCGGAGTTGACGCCTGGTATGAGTATCGGCACGTCTTCCTCGTAACGGAAGGCGGAGGCAGTGCTGATGACCGGCACGTTTGCGGCATACTGCGGCTCGAGTGTCCTGGCTGCATCCGACTCGATGGCCGAGAAGACGAGGTCCACGTCTGTTGTGTTCAGTTCGCCCGCATTGACTACGGGCATGTCCATGGCCTCCTCGACGGGAGGCTCGCTACAGAACCACCTGAGCGCGCCTGTCCCAGGGGCGGTGATTGCTTCTTTGTAGCTGCGGCCTGCAGAGCGCTCCGATGCGGCGAGCGTCTTTACCTCTATCCAAGGATGACCCTTCAGCGCCACGAGGAACTGCTGGCCTACAATGCCTGTTGCGCCTACAATCGCTGCCCGTATCATGTCGAAGCCTCCCGGATCGTTTCGTGAAGCGTAAAGTGTACCACACGATTGGAGAATGCTCCTCCAGCGCCGCGACAGGAAGCGTGAGCTGCAAGAGCGCTATAATGGGCAGACTGGTCGGAGGGCAATCTCAATCTGTTATCTGTCGAGGAGGGCAATGCCGAGTTCAAGTCTTGATGCGATCTTCAATCCCCGGTCGATAGCCATCGTCGGGGTGTCCACTTCAGGGCGCACCGCCCTGCTTGGGGGCGCGAGTTACCTTGACGCGATGATACGGTGTGGCTTCAAAGGCAGGCTCTACCCTGTGAACCCGAAGGGTGGTGAGGTGCGTGGGCTGACCGTGTACCCGAGCGTGCGCGATATTCCGGGCCCGGTCGATTATGCCATTTCGGCCATTCCGGCTGCAGGCGCAGTTCAACTGATGCAGGACTGTGTGGCCAAGGGGGTGAAGGCAGTCCATTTCTTCACGTCCGGCTTCTCCGAGCTGGGTCGACCCGAAGGAATCGAGCTGGAGCGACAGGTACTCGCACTCGCAAAGGAGCACGGCATCCGCGTCGTTGGACCCAATTGCATGGGGGTCTACGCGCCGGGCTCGGGAGTCTCTTTCCTGTCCGATCTGTCCAGCGAAGGAGGACCTGTGGGTGCCATCTGCCAGAGTGGCGGGAACGCCATCTACGTCGCGCGCGAGGCAGCCCGCAGGGGCGTCCGTTTCAGCAAGGTTGTCTCCTATGGCAACGCAGTTGATGTCAATGAATCCGACCTCTTGGAGTATATGGCCGATGATCCTGAGACAGGCGTCATCCTTGCATACATCGAGGGCGTCAAGAACGGACCGCGCTTCAAGCGTGCGCTCGAGCGGGCAGCCAGCCGCAAGCCGGTGGTGGTCCTGAAGGTGGGTGTTTCCGAGTCAGGTGCGCGCGCTGCTGCATCACACACCGGCTCTCTCGCAGGCGCCGACAGGGTGTGGGACAGTCTGCTTGAGCAGGTCAACGCCGTGCGTGTCCACACTATCGAGGAATTGATCGACATGGCGGTCACGTTCATGTTTCATGACCGGCCGCTGGGGCGCCGGGCAGCACTCCTAGGTCTGGGTGGGGGGGCGACAGTGCTGGCGGGCGACGAGGCATCTAACGAGGGGCTGCTGATGCCGGGATTTCCTCCTGAACTGCGGGAACGGGCGGCACGACTCCTCGGCACAGAGGCGGGTACGATTATCAATAATCCCATGGACCTGTCAGCCGAAGCATGGACGCTCGGGTACTATCCGATATTAAAGGTGTTCAGCGAGTACGACGGGATCGATTTCACGCTCGTACATCTGTCCGTGGGACTCATCGTGCCGCCGCCCGAGCGGCATCGCGAGATCTGGTCGAAGCTGAACGACGATATCATCAGGGCTCATGCGGACTTCGGCAAACCCATCGTGGTGGCGATACAGATGCTCACGTTCCCTGAGCATTATGAGTGGATGGTGGATGCCAGGGAGGGCTGCTACAAAGCGGGTATCGCCGTGTACAACTCGATACGGCACGCGGCACGGTCGGTGACTAGGCTGCAGAGATACCACGAGCGCAGGGCCTTGCGCGGCTAGACGCGGCGGGCAAACAGCCGTTCGAGGCAGGGCGAGTCGAAGACGATGACCGTCGGCCTGCCGTGTGGACAGGTCCTCGGCTGGGTGGTGCGCTCGAGCGACTTGATGAGTTCATACATCTCCTCGCGAGACAACTGTTGTCCGGCGCGCACGGAGGCGTGGCATGCGACCGATTCGGTCAGGCGGTCGCGGCTCCTTTTCGCGGCCGTCTCCGTGCCCATGTCCTGCAGGATGCGATGCAGTGCTCCTTCGGCATCGACGCCAGCCAAAGGCGCTGGAATGCTGCGCAGGAGATACGACCGGTCGCCAAAGGGCTCCAGGTCGAAGCCGAGTCGCCGGAGGTCGTCCATGAGATGTGAAATGGTTACGCTCTCCACCGGACTGAGTTCGATTGTGACTGGCTCCAGCAACCCCTGAACGTCAGGAGTGGTATCCCCGCGGCGCTGTGACAGACGGTCGTATACCACCCTCTCATGTGCCGCGTGCTGGTCGATGACATAGAGACCGTCCGGCCCCTCGGCGAGTATGTAGGTCGCACGCACTTGGCCGAGCACCCGCAGCGGCGGCAGCATATCCGTGCCCGTTGTTGCGATGGTCGGCGCGGGCGACGAGAATGGCAGAGGGCCTGTTTCTGCCACTGTCCGCATTGTCGGGGTGACTTCCCGCGGGGACTGCATGACATGCCATGCCGGAGTCGCTACCGGGGTGTTGCGTACGGCAGCAGCCACCGCGTCGCGGACGCAACGGAATACACGCTGCTCGTCGGCAAATTTCACCTGGGCCTTGCTCGGATGCACATTGACGTCGACAAGGCTGGCAGGCAGGCTGATATCGATGAATGCGACAGGATTGCGGTCGCCGAGTAGCAATCCACGGTAGGCCTCCTCGATTGCCCGCTGGAGCAACGGGCTGCGTACCCAGCGCCGGTTCACGAACGTGCTCTGGTGCCTTCTTCCGGAGCGTGAGAGTGAGGCGGGGCCTGCAAGGCCGCTGACCCGGATGCCGTCCGCGCTGAGTTCCACGGGAACGAGTGAACGGGCCACGTCGATGCCATAAATTCCGGCGACCACGTCGCGCAGTGCCCCGTTGCCTGGGCTGCGAAGAGCGAGCCTGTCCTCAAGCATGAGACTGAAGGCCACCGACGGGTACGCAAGCGCGTACTGGGTCACGACCTGTGCGCTGTGGCTGTTTTCCGTGCCTTCGGACTTGAGGAACTTGAGCCTGGCAGGAACGTGCATGAAGAGGCGTCGCACCGCCACGGTTGTTCCCACCGCGCGGGGCCGGGACTCCCGGTGTGCAACCTTGCCGGCATGCAGGTAAACGAAGATGCCGGCTTCTTGCCCCACAGGGCGTGTTGACAGTTCCACGTCGGCAACAGCTGCGATACTCGGCAGCGCTTCTCCACGGAAGCCGAGGCTGCTGACATTCGCGAGGTCGTCGAGTGTACGTATCTTGCTGGTTGCGTGCCGCTCGAAAGCGAGTTCCGCCTGTGAGGCGGGAATGCCAGCCCCGTCGTCCGCCACGCAAATGAATTCGACTCCGCCCGCCCTGCACTCGATGTCGATTCGCGATGCCCCGGCGTCGAGGGCATTTTCCACCAGTTCCTTGACGACTGAGGCTGGGCGCTCGATAACCTCGCCCGCGGCTATGCGCGACGCAACATCCGGGGAGAGAACCTGAACGTCCACTGCGGTGAGTCTACACGGTTACGTGTATGCTGTCAACAGGGCCCTCGCAGGAAGCGAATACCGCCCTGAGCCGGTCGAGGAGGCTCTCTGTCTGGGGCAGATAGTCGCCGCGGACACGGTTCAGGACATGCTGCGCTCTATCTTCTCGAGCTGGGCGAGGCTGAGGAGGAGTCGCTTGGCTCCGGCTTCCTCGAATGCCACGGTGATCACGAGGTCGCTCCTGTCCGGGAAGCAGTCCATGACGACGCCTTGACCGAACTTCTTGTGGAAGACCCAGTCGCCCACCCGGAATTCGTCGTCCGACATGCCGTATGTCAGCGGCGGAGTGTACACGGCGCCTGTCATGTCGACGCTGTCGTCCTCCCAAAGTCCTCGCGTCGTAATGAGCTCGGGGCTTATCCTCTGCAGGTACCGCGACGGCGGGTTGGCGAGGCCGTTGCCGAAGAGGCTTCTGCGATGCGCCCGGGTCAAGAACAGGAATCGCTGTGCCCGCGTCATGCCCACGTAGCAGAGGCGACACTCCTCTTCCATCTCCGCAGGGTTGTCAAATGACTTGCGGTGCGGCAGGACACCGTCCTCGACCCCGATGATAAACACCGCCGGGAACTCGAGTCCCTTGGCCTGGTGCAGAGTGATCAGTGTTACGGAGCTTGGCTGATCCTCCATCTCGTCGACATCCGACACGAGGCTCACTTTCTCCAGGAACGCGGGGAGCGCTTGGGCAGGAGCGAGGTCGGCGTAGTCGCTGGCGACGCCCTTCAATTCCTGCAGGTTCTCCCAGCGCTCATCGCCGTCTTCTGCCTCCATGAGGTACTCCCGATATGCCGTCTGGATGAGGACTTCTTCGATAAGCTCGGGCAGGGGGAGCCGTTTGCTCCGCTCGATGAGCGTCCGCATGAGTTCGCGGAAGCGCGTGAGCGAGTTTGCGGCGCGCGCCGGCAGGTCCTGCCCGTCCACTATCTGCTCCAACGCTGAATAGAGGGAAATGTTGCGTTCGGTCGCCCATGCTTGGAGCTTGCCGAGAGTTCCCTGCCCGATGCCTCTACCCGGCGTGTTGATGATGCGTGAGAGGCTGACGCTGTCATCCCGGTTGTGAATTACACGCAGGTACGCAACTATGTCGCGTATCTCCTGTCTGCGGTAGAATCTCGTGCCCCCGACGAGCCGGTACGGGATGCCGTATCGTAGCAGGCTCTCCTCGACCGCTCGCGACTGGGCGTTTACGCGGTACAGCACGGCGCAGTCGCCATAGCGCAGTCCTTCGTTCTGGACCAGCTTCTCGATGAAGCTGACGACCGTCTGGGCCTCGTCCTTCTCGTTGAGGCACTCGGCAAGGACGACCTGTTTGCCCTCCTCGTTCGCCGTCCACAGGCCCTTGTCCTTTCTGAGGGTGTTGCCTGAGATGACCTGGCTGGCAGCCTTGAGAATGGTCTTGGACGAGCGGTAGTTCTGCTCGAGAAGGATGACGCGGGCATCGGGGTATTCATTCTCAAAGTTGAGGATGTTGCGCACGTCGGCGCTGCGCCACGAGTAGATGGACTGGTCGGGATCGCCCACGACGCAGATATTCTTGTGTCGCGCAGCCAGCAGCTTCACCAGCTCGAACTGCGCGAGGTTGGTGTCCTGGAACTCGTCGACCATGATATGGATGTAGCGTTCCTGGTACTTCCCAAGTATGTTGGGATGTGACTGGAACAGCCGGACTGTCTTCAGGATGATGTCGTCGAAATCGACCGCGTCGCTCTGCTCCAGCAGGGCCTGGTAACGCTCGTAGACGCGCTGCACTATCTCCTCGAAGTAGCTGTCGACTCCATGCAAGCGTGTCTGCTCGGACAAGAGGCGGCTCTTGGTCGCGCTGATTGATGCCTGGACGAGCCTCGGCGAATACTGCTTGGGGTCGAGGCCCAACTCGACAAGAGCCTGCTTGATGAGGTTCACCTGGTCATCATCGTCGTAGATGACAAAGCCGGGAGAGAGCCCTACCGGCTGGCCATCTGCCCTCAGGATGCGACAGCAGATGGCGTGGAACGTGCCGATGGTGAGACTGGAACACGCTTCCCCAAGGAGCACGTCGAGTCGCGTTCGCATCTCGCGAGCAGCCTTGTTGGTGAAGGTGACCGCCATGATGTTGCGGGGGCTGAGCCCGCATGTGGAGACGAGATACCAGATGCGTGAGGTGATGACTCTGGTCTTGCCGCTGCCAGGACCAGCGAGAATGAGAATGGGGCCGCCAACCGTCTCGACGGCCTCTCGCTGAGCGGGATTCAGGGAGGCCAGTACATCCATCGCGAATAGCAGACATTATACCACCGGCTGGACCAGGAGGGGGAAGAAGGGATAAACGTCGCCCTCGAGGGCTAGTACACTGCGAGCGGACGCTCGTCGGTGAGGACGGCGCCGGCGGCGTCGATGGAGGACCTAATATGGCGGGGCAAGGCGAACATGCCGCGGTGAGTTGTTCCGTCATATGACCGTAATGGGCTCGAGATCCTGGCCGCGATTCGGCGGTCGATCTCCGCGGCTTCCATCAACTCGGGCTGCAGAGAGTCCGATACCGCTGTGAAACCCCACAGGCTGGAAAACGACGGTATGTGTGCCTGGTATGGAGAGACAAACTTGAACACGTCACGCAACGTCCGGACGATAGCCACGAATGCGTCGAGGTCGTACCAGCGGGACGACTCAGACTGGATGGCCGCTATGCCTCCGTCAGCCAGTCGGTCGCGCACGAACGAATAGAACTCACGGGTGTAGAGGAGTTGAGCGGGCCCTGCTTCGAGAGGATCCGGCAGGTCGATGATGATCGCATCGAACCTAAGGTCGCTCTGCTCCATGAACTTCCGCGCGTCGCCCACGATGAGGTCTACTCGCGGGTCATCAAAGGCGCTGGCACTGAATGACGGCAGGTACTGGCGGCACACCGACACCACCTCATCGTCGAGATCGACCATGGTCACATTCTCGACGGTCTTGTGACGCAGCACCTCCCGCAGTGTTGCCCCTTCGCCTCCTCCGGCTATAAGGACTGAACGTGGCCCGGGATGGGACAGCATAGCGGGGTGAACGAGGGCTTCATGATAGACGAACTCATCCGCCTCGCTCGACTGTATCTTGCCGTCGAGGACCAGACACGTCCCGAAGCTGCGCAGACGCATGACCTCGATGCTCTGGTACGCGCTTCGCCCGCTGTACAGGATGGCGTCCACCTTGTGCAGCGTGCCAAGGTCCGGCGTCAGGCCATCGTGAAACCAGGTATGTTTATCGGGTACGTTGTCACTCATACTCTCGTGCTGTTCAGCGTGCTCGGCTCCAGCAGGCCCCGTCTCAATTCAACGAGTGACGAATCCTTTGCCTCAAGTGAATCCATGATGAGACGCGCAGCCTCTTCCGGGCACACCGTATCGCCGCAGGTGAACACGTCGAGCGCTGCGTAACCACATTCCGGCCAGGTGTGGATTGAGATGTGCGACTCGGCTATGTTCACGACACCGCTCACTCCTTGAGGAGTGAAGTGGTAGAACGAATCGCCAACCACCGTGGCACCGCTGCGGATGGCTGCAGAGTGAAGGCATTCCTTGAGGAACTGGAGATCATCGAGCAACTGTGCGTTGCAGCCCTTGAGCTCTACAAGAAGATGTCGTCCCAGCGCATACAAATCACGTCCCTCCTTTTAGCGATGGATATCGTAAAGGAGCATGCCCAGCCTTGCTGGGCATGCAAACAGCAAATTGTAACGTGCGTGGGGTGGAGGGTCAAGAAACGGTAGCTCCCGCTCAGCCTCGCCGGCGGTGGTCCCGCTCCGTGCGGCGGCTTCGGCCGACCGCCCCTGCTCCGGCTGCCCGACGGAGTCGAGCAGCCGCTCATTGAGTGATGTGCAAGGCTGCGCAGTGCGCTCTATGCGTGTGCAGCTGCAGATGTCCGTAGGCAGATGAGCTTGGCCGGTGCGTGCTGGCCGCGTTTGCCAGCCTCCAGGGCGTCATGTTGCTCGGTGCGCCCGGAAGCGGCTCCTGGGGTTTGACGGCATGGAGGACCGGTCGACACAAGTACGTACGTGTTCGTGTAGACCTTCGGGCCTTTCTGGTAGAATAGCCGGGGTGCCCATGAGTGACGAGAATGCGCTTGTTGTGCTTTGCCATTCACGTCACGGTGAAGCTCAGGTTATCCGAGCGCGATTGGAAGACAGCGGCATCCCGGCGGCGCTCAGCTACGAAAGCGCAGGGATAGTGTACGGCCTCACGGTGGACGGGATCGGCGCCGTGCGTGTGCTTGTCCCACGGGCGTACTATGACCAAGCTAGGGCTGTACTCGCGGACAACGTGGAGCTGAACAGTGGCGATGTTGACGACAGTTGGTAGATTCAACGTCGCCAGGCAGGCTCGCCCGGTGTCATACCACGACTTGAAGGGAATAGGATGACGTCACGTCTCGACCGTGTCACTGAAGACCGTCTCTCCGCCATTGCGTCGCTTCGGGGCCGTGGTATCGATCCCTACCCGCACACCTACCGCCGAACGCACACGCTCTCCGCAGCTAGGGCACTGTGCGAGAAGGAAGGTGAACGCACAGAGTCTGTCTCCGTCGCGGGCAGGGTGATGGCGCGTCGCAGGATGGGCAAGATGACGTTTCTCGATCTGATGGACGGATCGGGTCGACTTCAGGCATCGGTGCGGCGCGATCTTGTTGGTGACGATGCCTATGCCCTGCTCAGGGACGTCGACATCGGCGACTTCATCGGTGTTGAAGGCGAACTGTTCGTGACAAAGGCGGGCGAGATCACGGTGGATGTCACGGTATTCACGATTCTTGCCAAGTCGCTCCGCCCTCTTCCGGAGAAATGGCACGGGCTTGTCGATCGAGAGACCCGCTATCGCCAGCGGTATCTGGACCTTATTTCGAACGAGGAGACGCGGAGCGTGTTCATGACGCGGAGCCGGAGCATTACCGCCATCCGCCGCTTCCTTGAGAACGAAGGCTATGTTGAAGTCGAGACTCCTGTGCTCCAGTCCCGGGCGGGAGGCGCCGCGGCTCGTCCGTTTGTGACCCATCACAACGCGCTGGATGAAGACCTGTACCTGCGTATCGCGCTCGAACTTCCGCTCAAGAAGCTCATCGTCGGTGGGCTGGACAAGGTCTACGAACTGGGAAGGGTCTTCCGTAATGAGGGCATTTCGGTAAAGCACAACCCGGAGTTCACGCTCATGGAGTGCTATTGCGCCTATGCCGACTACGAAGACATGATGGACCTGACGGAACGCCTCTTCTCCTTTGTGGCCCTTGATGTTCTAGGTAGCGCGACCGTCAGGTTCCGTGGCCACGAGGTCGACCTGGCCCCTCCGTGGAAGCGGATATACCTTCGTGACGCAATCAGGGAGGCCAGCGGTATCGATTTCGAAGACTACCCGGATGCGGAGGGGCTGCGCGAGAGAATGCTCCGGGAAGGGGTCCACATTGAAGGTACACCAGGCCGCGGGCGGCTTATAGATGAGCTTATCTCAACCTTCGTTGAGCCGACCATCATTCAGCCTACGTTCCTGCTGGACTATCCGCTGGAGATGTCGCCGTTTCCGAAGAAGAAACGAGGGAACGAACGGCTGGTGGAACGGTTCGAGGCTTTCATCTGCGGCCTCGAGTTTGCGAATGCGTTTACGGAACTGAACGACCCTGTGGACCAGCGGCGGCGACTGGAAGAGCAGATGCGTGGCAAGACCGACGAAGAGGACGTTCAGGTGGCCGATGAGGACTTCCTCGAAGCAATGGAGCACGGAATGCCGCCCACGGGTGGGCTCGGCATCGGCATCGACCGGTTTATCATGCTATTGACGGGGCAGGAGTCCATACGGGACGTGATACTCTTTCCGCAGCTCAGGGGGAAGCGCGATGCTTGATATAAGACTCATAAGGGACAATCTGCCGCTGGTAGAACGTGCAATGGAGTCGCGTGGTCTCACGAAAGACGTTCTAACCCCGGTTGTCGAAGCCGACGAGCTGTACAGAGCATTGCTGCGGGAACTCGAGGACCTGCGTGCAAGGCACAATCGTGAGAGCAAGGAACTGGGACGCATGAGGGAGCGGTCGCCTGAGAAGCTGGCCGCATTGCGCGAACTGGGAGAGCAGGTTGCCGAGTTGCAGGTCCGGACCAGGGAGGCCAAAGACGAACTCGACGGCATGCTGCTTGAGCTTCCAAACATACCGCATGAGAGCGTACCCGCTGGCGAAGACGCCGACGACAATGTTGTCGTGCGGACATGGGGCATGCCACGCACCTTCGAGTTCGAGCCGCTGCCTCACTGGGATCTCGGGGAGCGACTCGACATCATCGATTTTGCACGCGGGGTGAAGCTCTCCGGCAGCAGGTTCTACGTGCTGAAGGGTATGGGGGCACGGCTTCAACGGGCGCTCATCTCCTTCATGCTTGATGTTCAGACGAAAGACCACGGCTATCGTGAGATATACCCGCCGTTCATGCTACACAGAGAGTGCATGGTGGGCTCTGGCAATCTGCCCAAGTTTGAAGACAACCTGTATCACGACGCCGAGGAGGACTTCTGGTTCGTGCCCACTGCCGAAGTCCCTCTCACGAACCTGCACCGCGACGAGATACTCGATGGCGCGGACCTGCCTTTGTACTACGTCGCATACACCCCCTGTTTCCGCCGCGAGAAGATGGCTGCGGGCAAAGACACGCGGGGCATCAAGCGCGGGCACCAATTCGACAAGGTGGAGTTGTACAAGTACGTTGCGCCCGAGACCTCGGATGCCGAACTCGAAACCCTTGTTGCCAACGCGGAAGAGATCTTGAGGCGACTCGGTCTCGCATACAGGGTCGTTCAACTCTGCACCGGCGACTTGGGCTTTGCGGCGTGTAAGACATTCGATATCGAAGTGTGGGCCCCAGGCTCCAATGAATGGCTTGAGGTCAGTTCGTGCAGTAACTGCGGCGACTTCCAGGCGCGCCGTGCAAATCTACGCTTTCGTCCCACCCCCGGCGCCAAACCGCAGTTTGTGCACACACTCAATGGCTCAGGACTTGCTCTGCCACGTGTTCTCATTGCCGTCCTTGAGAACTTCCAGCAACCTGATGGCACGGTACTCGTGCCTGAGGTACTGGACAAGTACATGTAGCAGGGGCACAATAGAATGAAGCGCAGGCGGGATGTTTCCCGGCTCTCAGTCCTGTCGTGCGTTGAACGGTGCCTTGCTCAAGGAGGGGGGAGAGATGGCCCGTGTGCTGAGCTATGCCTATGCAGGTTCGACTACTCCTCTTATCGGTCTTACAATCCCGGACTGTCTCGATCGCATTGTCGACAGGTATCCCGACAACGAAGCACTTGTAGACGTTCCCACCGACAGGCGGTGGACGTATAAGCGCTTCCGAGAGGACTGCCGCCGCATTGCCAAGGCATTCATGGCCATGGGTCTCGAGAGAGGCGACCGTATTGGAATCTGGGCAACCAACCATCCTGAGTGGGTCCTTGTGCAGTTCGGCAGCGCCATGGCGGGAGTCGTGCTCGTCAATATCAATCCTGCGTACCGAACCCACGAGCTTGAGTACGCCCTGAGGGACTCCGGGGCAAAGTCACTGATCCTCGTGGAGCGGTTCAAGAGTTCCGACTATGTTTCGATGGTGTACCAGCTCGCTCCCGAGGCCCGTGAGTCGCAGGTCGGCGAACTGAACGTGTCAAAGCTGCCCCTCCTGCGCTCGCTTGTGCTCATAGGTGAGAACAGGCACCCCGGGATGTACACATGGCGGGAATTCCTTGAGATTGGAGCCCATATCAGCGACGCTGCCCTTGCAGAGCGACAAGCATCCCTCGACTTTGATGATGTCATCAACATTCAGTACACGTCCGGCACGACTGGCCTGCCGAAGGGCGCCTCACTTACGCACCACAATATCCTCAACAACGGCTTCTTCGCGGGCGAAGGGATGCTGCTGACTCAGAAGGACAGGCTTTGCATACCGGTACCCTTTTATCACTGCTTCGGCATGGTCCTGGCGAATCTGGCGTGTGTCTCTCACGGTGCAACAATGGTGATTCCGTCCGAGAGCTTCGATGCACGTGCCACTCTTGTCGCCGTGGAGAAAGAACATTGCACCGCATTGCACGGAGTCCCGACGATGTTCATCGCCGAACTCGAGCATCCAGAGTTCGACTCGTTCACGCTCACGTCTTTGCGGACAGGGATCATGGCAGGTGCGCCATGCCCTGTTGAAATAATGCGGAAGGTCATCGACCGCATGCATGCATCCCAGATGACCATTGCGTACGGCGAGACCGAGGCTTCGCCTATAGCAACGCAGACGCCCGTGGATGCGACAATTGAGGACCGTACGGGCACCGTTGGATTGCCGACGCCGCATGTTGAGCTGAAGATAATCGATGCCGAGACGGGTGCGATGGTGCCCTGCGGCACGCAGGGCGAGATATGCTACCGTGGCTACAACATCATGCGTGGATATCACAACAATCCCACGGGTACGGCGGAGGTGATAGACGAGGCGGGGTGGCTGCACAGCGGCGACCTGGCGACGATGGACGAGCGTGGCTACTGCAAGATTACCGGCCGTGTGAAGGAGATGATCATACGTGGCGGTGAGAACGTCTATCCGCGGGAGATAGAGGAGTTCCTATTCAGCCATCCCAAGATCAGGAACGTGCAGGTGATCGGCGTGCCTGATGCGAAGTACGGTGAAGAGATCCAGGCGTGGATAGAGCTGCGTGAAGGAGAGACTGCGACGGAGGAAGAGATCCGCGAGTACTGCAAGGGCCGGATTGCACACTACAAGATACCACGGTATGTGAAGTTCGTCACCGAGTTCCCGATGACGGTCACCGGCAAAATACAGAAGTACAAGATGCGCGAGGTGGCCATCAGGGAACTCGGCCTCGAGCATGTCGCTGACACAAAGATGGCGTAAACACGTGCGATGACAGGGACGGCGGTGCCGTCCCTGTCTGGCAATGTCGCGCTATCTGGATACGGGCTGATTGACCAGGTTGGGAGGTGTCTTTCCTTCAAGGGCGGCCATGATATTCCGCACCGCCACGTGTGCCATGTTGGTCCTTGTTTCCCAGGAGCCGCTGCCGATATGCGGCGTGAGTACCACGTTGGTGAGGCTGGTCAGGCCCGGTGTAAGCTCAGGTTCCTTCTCGAAGACGTCGAGTGCCGCGCCAGCGATTGTTCCTGCACGGAGTGCCTCAACGAGTGCCTGCTCATCGACGACCGGGCCACGGGAAACGTTCACCAGGAAAGCTGTCGGCTTCATCAGGGACAACCGGCGGGCGTCGATGAGGTGTCTCGTCTCGTCTGTGAGAGGCACGTAGAGCGAGACAAAGTCCGATTCGGCCAGCAGCGTGTCGAGGTCGGAATATGTCGCCTGCAGCTCCTGCTCTCTCTCAGGTGGCAAGCGGTTGCGGTTGTGGTATAGCACGCGCATGCCGAAGCCGAGTGCGCGGCGTCCCACAGCCTGACCAATGCGTCCAAAGCCCACGATGCCGATTGTCTTTCCCCACACATCGGAGCCGAGCATGGCGAATGGCTTGAAACCCTTGAATTGTCCGGCGCGCACATAAGCATCGGCTTCCACGACCCTGCGTGCCACCGCCATGAGAATCGCCCATGACAGGTCAGCCGTCGTCTCTGTGAGAACATCGGGTGTGTTGGTCACCATGATGCCCTTCTGCGCTGCGTAGTCGGCATCTATGTTGTTGTAGCCGACGCCCCAGTTGGCGATTATCTTGAGACGCGGGCCGACCTGGTCCAGTATCTCCTTGTCGACGCGGCTGCCGACGCAGAGGAATGCGTCCGCTTCCTTCAGACGGGCCACAAGCTCTTCCCGCGAGGGGAGACCCTCGCCTTCGTACGAAACGACGGTGTGTTTCTGGCGCAAGCGTTCGAGCGCTACTTCCGGCAACCAGAACGAAACATATACCTTCATGTTGTCCTCCTTCTTCGGGTGGAGTATTGCAGGTCCCTGAAGACCGGTCCGGCTATTCCACCGGTACGGCGTTTTCAACTATATCAGCGCGCGTCTGTTGTCCGTCAGAGTCGAGTTCAACGGCCACAACGTCGATGCGCCACGCACGGTCGTGCATCTCCCCATGCGACGCCACGTAGTCAAGCGCGCAGGCGACCAGCTTGTCTCTCTTACGCTTTGTCACAGATTCCTCCGGTGTGCCGAAATTTCTCGACGTCCGTGTGCGCACCTCTACGAATACGAGGCAGTCTTTCCTTCGCGCGACGATGTCTATCTCCCCGAGACGTACACGTACGTTCGTCTCCAGTATCTTGTATCCCCGTTTCTTCAGGAGCGCTCGCGCAATCTCTTCACCTCGCCTTCCGACGGTGAGGTGGTTCACAGCAGACCTCCCAGGACAAGGCAGACCGGCTGGAAGGTCGTTCGATGTATTGGGCAGGCGCCTAGCTCGAAGAGTCGCTCCATGTGGTGTGCGGTTGCGTACCCCTTGTTGTTTCGGAACCCGTATTCGGGGTACTGAGAGTCGAACTCCACCATCAGGCGATCACGCGTAACCTTGGCGATGATCGATGCACACGCTATGGAGAAGCAGAGAGAGTCGCCTCTGACAATGCCTTCCTGAGGGATGTGTAACTGTGGAACTACCATCCAGTCGATGAGCGCGGCACGTGGGCGCACTGAGAGTCCCCTGATTGCAGCGTACATCGCCTTCCTGGTGGCGCCGACGATCCCTATCTTGTCGATTACCTCAGACCCAACAACACCAACCGCGGCTGACTGCGCATGGGCCATGATGAGTCCGTAAAGCTGTTCGCGGGCTGCCGGTGACAGTTCTTTGCTGTCCCGCACGTCGTGGCACCAGGAGATATCGCTACTCCAATCGGCGACGACTGCGCCCGCGACAACCGGCCCGGCGAGTGCTCCTCTTCCTGCTTCGTCAACGCCGACGACCGGCCACAGGCCGCGCTCAAGCATGAGCAGTTCGCGTTCGGCAGTCGGTGCTGATCGCCTCGATGACATGTTACTGCTGGTCACCATGCTGCCTTGAGGATACCCCCTCCGAGCACGGTTTCTCCATTGTACACGACAAGTGACTGCCCAGGGGCGACTGCTTTCTGTGGCTCATGGAATTTCACGTGCGCTGTGGTGCCCAGGACCTCTATGTCCGCAGCTACGGCTCGGGCGCGGTAGCGCACGCGTACCTCGCTACTGAATCTGTGGGAGGGGGCATGTCCGGCGATCCATGCGAGATCAGTGATGATAGCCGAGCCGGCATATAGTTCATGTTCGGGGCCGACCACGAGCTGGTTCTCTTCCGGGCGAATTGCTGTGACGTACGCAGGATAGCCGAGGGAGAGCTTGAGTCCGTGCCGCTGGCCGACCGTGTAGAACGGTAAGCCTCTGTGCTTTCCGAGAACACGGCGTGAACTGTCGACCACGGGTCCCGGCTGCGCTCCGACGCGTGCGGCGACGAAACTGTGATAGCTCCGGTCATTGATGAAACACAGGTCGGCGCTGGGCCTGCTGATGGGCAGGCCCAGCCCGGAGATGCGGGTATGCACGTCGGCCCGCATCATACGCCCAAGTGGCATGACTGTTCTCGCGAGTGCATTGTGCCCGACCCGGTAGAGGAAATAGGACTGGTCGGCCCTGTGGTCGACCCCTCTTAACAGACGCGTTCCTTCCACACTGTCTTCCGTGCGTGCGTAGTGGCCCGTTGCCATCAGGTCAGCCCCCAGTCGCCGCGCCTCTGCCAGCAGTGCACCAAACTTGATAGCGGCGTTGCATCTGACGCACGGGTTGGGCGTTCGACCTTCTGCATATTCCGTGCAGAAAGGGTCGATCACATGGTATGCGAACTCTCTCGAGAGGTCGACCGTGTGCAACTGGATTCCAAGTAGTGTGGCAACGGCGAGGGCTGCGTTACTGTGCCCTTCCGTATGCGGGGAGCGACTGAACACAGCATGTAGCGCGAAGACGTCAAACCCTTCTTCGAGGAGCATATGAGCTGCCAGTGCCGAATCCGCACCGCCGCTTAGTGCAACTGCAACACGCTGTGCCATGCTGAAGGTCTTTCCTGGGTCCGGTGGCTTGGTCGCAACGCGAGTTTTCAAGGTGTCGCAGCGTGTCCGAGGAGCCGCGCGACATGTGCCCAAACTGTATATGCTGTCTCTTCGATGGGCTTCAGCCCGTTCAGCACCACCCACCGCTCCGACTCGGCGGTGGCGAGGGCGAGGTAGCCATCGCGCACGCGTCGGTGGAAGCCGTCGTCCTCCATCTCGAAGCGGTCGGGTGCCTTTCTCTTACGTTTCAATGCCTGTTCCGGCGGGACATCAAGCAGAAAGACGATATCCGGCCTGAGGCCCATTGTCGCGACGCTGTTCACAGCGTGAACTGTTGCCAATTCGATTCCGCGGCCGTATCCCTGGTAGGCAATGCTCGAAGCGGCGTACCGATCGCACACTACGGTAGCCCCCGCCCGCAGCGCGGGAAGAAGGACCTCACGGGTCAGCTGAGCCCTGGCAGCGCCGAAGAGGAGCAGTTCAGTTGTCGGCTCGATTGAAGTTTTGCGGGACGTGATAAGCGCTCGCCTGAGTTCTTCGCCGATTGCAGTGCCGCCGGGTTCATATGTGGCGACTGCCTTATGTCCATTCTCTCTCAGGCGCCGCACAAGCCTATCAACCTGCGTGCTCTTGCCCGACCCTTCGCATCCCTCGAAGACGATAAACAGACCCGCGCGACTAGCGATGGCCACGGACCGCCTCTCTCCCTGAGCGCGAGCTGCCGTTGCCCCCGCCTCTTTCACCGCTCAGAAGCTGCTGCAATTGCTGCACGTAGCCGGCACGTGTCGGGCCCGGCGTGATTGTGAGCAAGGCCTGCCGCAATTGCGACATGTCATTGTTCTTCAACACGTACACAGGTATACCGAGGGCTTCTGCATCACGTATCCTCTGTGACTTACGGCGGTAGTGTGTCCTAGTTGTCAGGAAGAGGTCCGATGCCTGTATATCGTCGACCAGCCGTATCGGCAGATGTTCCCGTCGCGCGGCGCTCTCCAGGCGTGAACGATTCACCCCGAAGGGGAACACGCGCACCGCCCGCGCCTCGTGTGCCGGCGCAAGAGGGTGCATGACGTGCTCGACCGCTTCCTCCCGCTCAGGAGAGACCAATTGAAGTTCGCGCTGCACGCGGTCCTGGGCGTCGACCCAGCGCAGTTCTGTACGCACCGGACGCTGGTGCAGGATGTTGTCGACCGCCTCCAGCACGTTCTGATGGACCGCGACTCGATAGTAATCGAGAATTTCGACGACAACGTCGAATGTCGGAGGAGCCTTACGTTCAAGTACAGACTTCTGCGTGCCACGGCGGCGCGCCTCTTCATCGCCGAGCGTAACGGTCTGTGTCCCTCCGACAAGGTCTGAAAGGGTTGGGTTCAATATCAGGTTCTCGAGTGAGTTTCCGTGTGCAGTGCCGACGAGCTGCACACCACGCTCGGCGATCGTGCGTGCTGCTTGTGCCTCGAGTTCCGTGCCTATCTCGTCGATGATGATTACTTCGGGCATGTGGTTCTCAACCGCCTCGATCATCACCGCGTGCTGCCGCTCGGGCACAGATACCTGCATGCGCCGAGCATGGCCGATAGCGGGATGAGGGATATCACCATCGCCGGCAATCTCGTTCGACGTATCTATTATGATGACACGCCTGCCTGCATTGTCTGCAAGTATACGTGCAACCTCTCGCAACATCGTTGTCTTGCCTACCCCGGGGCGGCCCAGCAGGAGGATGTTCTGCCCCGATTCGATGAGATCGGCTATCATGTCGACCATTCCGAACACAGCTCGCCCGACTCGGCAAGTGAGACCGATTATAGTCCCCCGTCGGTTGCGGATGGCGGAGATGCGGTGCAGCGTACGTTCGATACCAGCTCTGTTGTCAGTTGTAAATGTGCCGATGCGGGAGACCACGTACGCAATATCACTCTGGTTGACTTCCTTCGTGCCGATGCGGACTGTGCCTCTGGGGAGACGGGCCTCGGGTACCGAGCCGAGATCAAGCACGATCTCTAGGAGTTCGTTCAGGTCGGGTTGTTGGCACAAAGGCTCACGGACATACGCGGGAAGAACGTCCAACAGAGCGTCCAGATCGTCAGCTACTATCTGTCGCAAATGTATCCTGTTACCAGCCTCGTGAAGAAAGCAGTTCCTGCTGCGGTATCGACGCAATCTCGAGCCCGGGCATGGCTTCTCCAAGTCCCTTCGACACGCGTGCTAGGACTTCGGGATCCTGATAGTGTGTCACCGCCTCAACAATCGCCTTTGCACGAGCGCTGGGATTGCTCGACTTGAATATGCCGGAGCCCACGAAGACTCCATCCGCGCCCAGCTGCATCATGAGGGCCGCGTCAGCGGGCGTCGCCACTCCGCCTGCCGCGAAGTTGACTACCGGCAGCCTGCCTGTCTCGTGAAGGTCCATCACCAGCTGCAGTGGTGCGCCCAGCAGTTTCGCCTCGGTCACCAGTTCTTCCCTGGGCAGAGACTTGACACGGCGTATGCCATCCTGCACCGCACGCATGTGGCGCACGGCCTCCACTATGTTACCAGTGCCTGCCTCTCCCTTGGTGCGGATCATGGCGGCACCCTCCGCGATACGGCGCAGCGCCTCTCCGAGGTCGCGGCAGCCGCACACGAACGGTACGCGGAATTCGTGTTTCCACACGTGGAAGCTCTCGTCCGCAGGAGTGAGCACCTCCGATTCGTCGATGAAATCGACCCCGAGAGCCTCTAGGACCTGTGCCTCAACGAAGTGACCTATACGGCATTTTGCCATAACGGGAATGCTCACTGCTTCCATTATCGCGGTGATTACCGTCGGGTCGGCCATGCGTGCGACCCCACCGGCGGCCCGGATATCGGCTGGCACCCGCTCGAGGGCCATCACGGCACATGCACCTGCGTCCTCGGCTATGCGAGCCTGTTCTGGTGTGACCACATCCATGATAACCCCGCCCTTGAGGGATTGGGCGAGACCACTCTTTGTCCTGAACGTGCTCTTCTCCATGGCGTTATTATAGGTCAGCCTCCCGAGGGACGCAAAGCCTCCGCCGTTACAGGAAGTAAGCGGCCGGACCGGGTTCAGGCCAGCCGAGGGTCGTATTGTTGACAGGTGTCTAGCCTTTCTCGTTGCCTGCGATGATTACGCTCACGCTGGCGGTTGCCGGTGTACCTCCAAGATTATGGGTCAGGCCGAGCTTGGGGTTCTTAACCTGGCGCTTGTCGGCTTTTCCCTGAAGCTGCTTGTAGACCTCATACATCATGCGGAGACCGCTCGCGCCGATGGGATGCCCGAAGCATTTCAGTCCGCCGTCTGTATTCACCGGCAGGCCACCCTCAAGTGTGAAGAACCCCGATTCCACGTCTTCCGGCGCCTTTCCCCGCTCGCTGAACTTGAGGTCCTCCATGATGACCAGCTCGGTGATGGTGAAGCAGTCGTGCACCTCGGCGATGCTTATCTCCTCGCGAGGGTTCTTGATACCCGCCTCTGCGTAGGCACGTTCGCCGGCCCTCACGGTTTCTTCAACGTGGGTCCAGTCGAACTTCGGGTTCATGTATCCTTCGTATGGGCCGACCGCGATCTGGAGCGCCTTCAGGTAGATTGGGTCGGGTCGGAAGTTCTTCGCCATGTCTGCACGCGTCACGATTGCTGCGGCAGCGCCGTCACTTACGCCGCAACAGTCGAACAGCCCGAGTGGCCACGCCACCATCGGTGCCGCAAGCACCTTCTCCAGTGTGACCTCCGACTGGAAGTGCGCCTTGGGCGCAAGCGCGCCGTTGTGGTGGTTCTTGACGGCGATCTGACCAATGATGCGCTTTCCTTCCTCCGGGCTGAGGCCGTACCTGTCGAAGTATTTGGTTGCCATCATGGCGAAATGTCCCGGCGGGCTGTATGTGCGGGTCCTGTACGTATTCTGCTGCCGGCGGAACAACTCGAAGTCGGGGAGTCCGCTGTATCCAGAGTCCTTGAGCTTCTCCACTCCGACGGCAAGAGCAATGTCGCACGCTCCGGAGGCGACCGCATAGCAAGCGTTGCGCAGTGCGTCCGACCCGGTTGCGCAGGCGTTCTCGACACGTGTGACAGGTATGTAGTCGAGCTTGAGCGCGCGTGACAGCATCTGTCCGGTCCATTCGGTCACATATGTTCCGAGCCACGCGGCCTGGATGTCCTTCGGGTCGATACCTGCGTCCTCGTAGGCCTCGTAGACGCTGTCGACTATCATGTCGTCGGCGCTCTTATCCCAGTTTTCTCCGAACTTGGAGCAACCCATCCCGATGATTGCTACCCTGTCCTTGATTCCGTCCATGATTCACCTCATTTTTCTCGCTGGATGTGAGCCTCTAGTCTCTTTTGGGGCGTGCCTTCCACCAGTACGTGTAAAAGCCGCCGACATATCTCAGGATGCGGAAGACCATCTCGACCGGCATTCCTATCCTGACCTCTTCGGGGTCGCGGTCAGTCATGTCGATGGTGATCCTGCCTCCTCCTTCGAAGTCGACTGCCGCGACCGTGGTCGGCGGGTCGATGCTCGCGCCCAGCCTGTCGTGACTAAATGTAGCAAGAACCGCGGGCTTGTCCGAAAAACTGTAATCTTCGAAATTGTCTTTGGCGCCGCACTCCATGCAGACCCGCTGTGCCGGGTACTGAGGTGTCCCGCACACCTTGCACTTGACGCCGTGGAGGTCCAGCCCGCTCTTATTGTCGCGCCAGAGTGCAACAGGGGATGGCTGCTCAAGCGGAGCAGTCGCCGGCGGCTCAAGTTCGACTATTCGCCGCCAGCGGAGATACTTCTCGTATGTGGGGACCTGCAGCTTCGTGTTCAGGTAGTAGTCCATTCCCCTGGAGGGCTTGGCTGAGGCAATGCCATCCGTTGCGGTCAGCGTCAATACGTCGGAGCCGTTGCCGTAGGAGACAACGAGCATCTTGTCGCCCGGCGACGCTGACTCGAGAGCTGCCGCGAGAGAGATGAGCACCTGCGGGCTTCCCGTGTCACCAAATTCGTTGAAGTACGTGTTCTGTACTCTCTCGGGGTCGAGCTTCAGCATCTTGGTGACCGAAGCAAGCTGTCTTGCATCAGGCGAGTACATCACTACTTTCGCGAAGGTGTCCAGCGACTGCCCGCTCTTCTCGAGCGCGGCGCGGATGGCCTGCGGGACGACGCGGCCGTGCCCGTCGTCCCTTACGAAGCGTACCTCCCACGTCTTCACGTAGCGCTCTCTATCAGACCGGAAGACGTCGATTATCTCATCGGACATCGTATACATCGAATCGATGCTTGCCACGACACCTTCGCTTCCAATGAGGTATGCCGCAGCGCCGTCGCCAAAGGCCATCTCGTTTCCGCCGTTGGGCATGCCAAGACGGCAGTCGGCAATGCACACAAGCACATTCCGTGCGGAGCCCGCGTTCACCGCATCGACTGCGGCGCGCAGTGCGTTGGTCCCGCACCTGAGCGAGCCTCCGAAGTCACACGTGTACGTGCTGGTTGGCATATTGAGCACGGCGGCAATCGTGGCGGCGCACTGCTTCTCCATGTAAGGCGCGGTAGTGGAGGCGAAGAACAATGCGTCGACCCTAGCCGTGTCCACTTTCTTGAGGCAGGCCTGTGCAGCGGCGACGGCCATTGTAAGGCTATCTTCGTCGTGTGCGGCAACAGCCTTCTCTCCCTTGCCACCGGTCCCCCAGGCACGGCCGATCTCGGCCCTGCTGAGTCGATAGAGCGGCAGGTAAGGTGCATATGAAACAATTCCTGTCATGTCGTTTTACTCCTTCCTTCAACGATCGAAGGCGCTGTGAGTCGGCCTATTTCTTGGAATAGTCGTACCATCCCTTGCCCGTCTTTCTGCCGAGGTGGCCGGCCTGAATCATCTTCTTCAGCACTAGTGGTGGCAGATATGCCGGGTCTTTTGTCTCTTCATATATGGCCATGCAGGCGTTGTAGTGGATGTCCAGGCCCACAAAGTCCATCAGGGTGAACGGTCCCATGGGGTAATTGAGACCCAATTGCATCGCTTTATCGATATCCTCCATGCTCGCAAGGCCGCGTTCCCATTGCCTGATAGCGACCAAGGTGTATGGGAGATAGAGCTGGTTCACGATGAATCCTGGTGCGTCCTTGCAGACCACGGTCTCCTTGCCGACGGACGCGCCGAAGGCCACGCCGGCATCGACAACATCATCGCGTACCAGAAGTGTCCTGACGACCTCGAGTAGCTTCATGACCGGGACCGGGCTGAAGAAATGCAGTCCCAGCACTCTCTGCGGAGTCTTGATGGAGGTGGCTATCTCGGTTATGGGGAGCGACGATGTATTGCTTGCGAGGATAGCGTCGGGAGAGCATATCTGCTCGAGTTCGGAGAAGACCCGCTTCTTCTCGTCCATCTTTTCCACTACAGCCTCGATGACGAGCTGACAGTCCTTGAGATCGCCGAGTCGCGTGGTTCCCGTGATCTTTCCGAGTGTAGCTGCACGCTCCTCCGCGGTGGCTTTTCCACGTTCGACCGCCTTCTGCGTTGAGGCTTCTATCCTGGAAATGCCTTTCTTGAGAAACTCGTCGTTGACCTCGGTCACGACGACGTTGTAACCTGCCCGGGCCGTTATCTCCGCGATGCCGGACCCCATGAGTCCGCAGCCCACAATTCCTACCGTTTTGATGTCCATGTCGCGTGTACCTCCTTGCGAACGAGACAGTATAGTACCGGAACCGGGCGCTTCCGCCCGGAGTGGATAGTCAGCCTATGAACACTCCGCCGTTGACGCTGAGCGTCTGCCCAGTGATGTACCCCGCCTCGTCTGAAGCGAGGAACAGGATTGCTGCGGCGATCTCTTCAGGCTCTCCGAGTCGCTTCCACGGGACGGTCTTCTCATAGGCCTCAGCCAGCCTGGGCTTGTCCCTTCGGGTGACGTTCCACATGTCGGTGTTAATCAGTCCCGGCGAGACGCAGTTGACGTTTATCTTGTAGCGCGCGAACTCCATCGCGAGGTTCCGCGTGAATGCGATGATGCCGCCCTTGGCTGCCCCGTACACGGCCTGCCCCGAGCTTCCAGCGCGGCCGGCGTCGGAGGCGACGTTGACAATCTTGCCGTACTGGCGTTCGACCATGCCGTCGAGTACCGCCCGGCAGAACACTATGTGGCTCAACAGGTTGACGTGGAGACACCTCTCCCAGCCGTCCTGTGTGCCCTCAAGGAAGCGCTCGACAAGGTGCAGCCCGGCGTTGTTGATAAGGATGTCGACCTTGCCCATCTCTTTGTTGGCGCGTTCCACCGCTGCGTATATCTGAGCGCTGTCGGAGATGTCCACGCTGACGGCGAGGGCTCGGCGACCGAGTGCGCGAACCTCGTCGGCGACCTTCTCAAGGTCGGACAGAGTCCTGCTTGTAACAACAACGTCGGCGCCGTGGCGTGCGAATGCAAGTGCACACTGCCTGCCGATGCCGCGGCTTCCTCCGGTGATGAGGGCCACTCTGCCTTCGAGGGAGAACGACGTTGAATCCATGCTTCCGGCTCCTTTCGAGGATTTGTACGTATCCTACCACACCGCGGGCGTTTCCATCGTACATGTCCGTCAGGCCATGCGGTGGTCATAGCGGATTTCTGGCAGGCATGCCCGGGCGGCGCGGAAAGCGTGCCGGCGTCGGGCCAGTCTTGCGGATGCAGATGAGGTGATGATTGCCGGGCAGCCCGGGGAGGTCCACGTCGATGCGTTCTTGGAGGTGTCCGCCCAACAGCGAAACAGCCGTTGTTGCGTGATCCAGCTCAGTCGAGGTGTCTCCTTTCTTCATCGCGATGAACAGCCCATCCCGTCGCACGAACGGCAGTCCCAGTTCGACGAGTGTAGCAAGAGGGGCCACTGCCCGGGAGACAACCACGTCGAATGTTTCCCTCAGCGTTGCCTGGTGGCCCAACTCCTCTGCGCGTCCGTGGATCACGACAATGCCACTCAGCCCGAGGACATGGGTGATATGCCTCAGGAAATCCACCTTCTTGCCGGTTGCCTCGAGCAGGTATACCTCGAGTTCGGGTATTGCTATCTTGAGCGGAATGCCTGGGAAGCCAGCCCCGGAGCCGATGTCGAGCAGTCGGGAATGCCGTAGAACCACCGGTTCGTGCTCCAGGGCGAGAACAACGCTGAGCGAATCAAGGAAGTGTCTCGTCTCGATCTCCCGGGGAGATGTGATAGACGTGAGGTTGAACCGCTCGTTCCACTCCAACAGTATCCGCATGTACTGCTCGAACCTAGCCATCTGGGGCGGGTCCAGCGGGTGGCCAATCAAGGAAGCACCTGCTGAGAGTGTCTGCATCATATTGTACTCTGTGGATGCCGTTCTCTATCGAATAATGAAAACGTTTGCGTGCACAGTGGTGCTGCGTTATTATGCCAAGTATGGACATTGAGGTCTTGCTGAAGGATGCGGGAGAATATCTCCCTCCTGACAAGATCGAGCTCGTGCGTTCGGCGTATGAGTTTGCGGCCAAGGCGCACGAAGGGCAGGAGAGGGCCTCGGGAGAGCCATTCCTTGAGCATCCACTGAATGTTGCAGCGACGCTCGTCGAGTTGCAGATGGATGCGCCAACGCTTGCCGCCGCGCTGCTTCACGACGTCATTGAAGACAGTGATGTATCGCTTGAAGACGTGAAGTCGCGATTCGGCGAGGAGATCGCGAGGCTGGTGGATGGCGTTACGAAGCTGAAGCGACTGACCAGTAAGAGCGAGGAGAGGGGAGTCGACTCCAAGACGCAGGCGGAGAACCTGCGCAAGCTTCTTGTTGCGGCGGCTGAGGACCTGAGAGTGGTCCTCATCAAGCTCGCCGACCGGTTGCACAACATGCGTACGCTCGGTGCACTGCCACTTGGTCGCCGCAGGGCAATCGCACGGCAGACGCTTGATGTATACGCACCGCTTGCTCACAGGCTGGGACTGCGTCGCACAAAGTGGCAACTTGAGGACCTTGCATTCCGCCACCTCGAACCGAGACAGTACCGCCGGTTCTCTCGGCTGATTTCGACCAAACGTGCCGAGCGCGAAGGGTTTGTTCAGGAGGCTATCAGCATCTTGGCTGAGGAATTGAAGCGCGCCGGTATCGATGCCAAGGTGCTGGGGCGACCGAAACATATTTACAGCACATACCTGAAGGCGCAGCGCTATGTCGAGCAGGGGAAGAGTTTCGGTGACATCCACGACCTGTTTGCCCTGCGCGTGCTGGTTGAAACGGTGCCTGACTGCTACAAGGCACTTGGTGTTGTCCACAACATATGGCACCCGATGGTGGAGGAGTTCAACGACTACATTGCGAATCCGAAGGAGAACGGGTACCAGTCGCTGCATACCACTGTGCTGTGCAAGGGCACCACGCCCATCGAGGTCCAGATACGCACCTATGAGATGAACCAAGTGGCGACCTTCGGCGTGGCGGCCCACTGGCGCTACAAGGAGGGCGGGCGGCTGGACAAGTCGTCCGATGCCCGCATGGCCTGGCTGCAGGAGCTGGCCGAGCATCGCGACGAGTTGGATACCGAGCAGTTCATCGAGTCGCTCCGTACCGACATACTCACGGATCAGGTGTTCGTGTACACACCTAAAGGTGAGATCAAGGATCTACCCAAGGGAGCGACTCCGCTCGATTTCGCCTTTCGCATCCACACGGATCTCGGCTACCGCTGTATCGGTGCCAAGGTGAACGGCAAACTCGTGCAGCTCAACCAGGTACTCAACAACGGCGATGTTGTCGAGATAGTCGCGTCGAAAACGGAACGTGGACCCAGTCTCGACTGGTTGAACCCTGAGCTGAGATATCTGAAGACATCGCATGCCCGGTCGAAGGTACGTCAGTGGTTCAACAAGCAGGAACGGAGCCAGAGCATTGAGACCGGACGCCAGATGCTGGAGAAAGGGCTCAGCCGGTTGGGCATTACGACGCCGGCGGCTGACAAACTGGCGTCGAAGCTGGGCTACGCTGGCATAGAAGAGTTCTACCTTGCCATTGGTAGAGGTAGTCTCACGGTCGCGCAGGTTGCGGCTAAGGTGGGCTCCGGCTTGGAGCGGGGAGAGAAAGGCATAGAGGTCTCTGCTCCCCGCCGCGTAAGCCCCGGGAGTGTCCGTGTGCTCGGGGTCGGCGACCTCTACACCAGAATGGCCAGTTGTTGTAATCCCTTGCCCGGAGACGAGATAATCGGGTATATTACGCAGGGCCGTGGTGTCACTATCCACCGCAAGGACTGCGTAAACGTCCGCAACGAGCAGGAGAAGGAGCGGCTGGTGGCGGTCGACTGGGGTGACGTAACACAGGTCTATCCTGTCAAGCTGCAGATCGATGCGTGGGACAGGCCGGGCCTGTTGAGGGACGTAAGTAGTCTGATCGCCGAGGGCGGTGTCAACATAACCGATGTTGACGTCACGAGGGATGACGGAGGTATCTCGAGCCTCCTTGTTGCTGTTGAGGTAACGAGCACGGCACAGTTGGCGACGCTGATTGCGAAACTGCAGTCGCTGTGGAGTGTCATCAACGTGGTTAGAAAAGGAGAAGCGATTGTCCGCTAGCAAATCAACCAGAAAGGCTGCCCGTACACAGGAACGTCGGCGTCTGTACAACCGGAGCATTCGGAGGCGAACCCGAACGATGTTGCGTGCTGCGCGCGAGAGCACGGCTTCCGGCGACGTCGAAAGGGCACAGAACGCCACCAGAGTCGCGATAAGCGCACTCGACCGCGCAGTCTCCAAAGGCGTTCTACATAAGAACACCGCCGCACGTCTCAAATCGCGGCTCGCCCGCCGGACGCGGGGTCTCATTGCCCATGCGGCTGACTCCTAGTATCGTCGTGGGCTGCGCGTACAACATACAACAATGGGAGCGATTTCGCTCCCATTGTTGTATGTTTATCCCGCCTGTTTCTCTGTAGTTATCGGTCCAGCGAAGCTGCCTGTCTCAGAACAGTGCCTGGCACCGCCATGGTGGTACTTGCTCTCTGAGGACGGCCGGTACCTCTCCATCCGCGAAAGTTTCGGGACTGTCTGGAAAGCGCCGGTTCTAAGGCTTCAGGATCGTGTACCACTCGGAGTACTTCGGGTTGCGCCCGTAGGCGACTTCGTTGAAGAGTGCCTGTAGCTTCGCAGTAATCGGGCCTGTATCTCCACTGCCAATCGGTCGATTGTCGACCTCTATGATGGGTGCAACGTTGGTGGCCGTCCCTGTGAAGAAGGCTTCATCGGCTACGTAAAGCTCGCTGCGGACGATGCTGCGCTCGATCACTTCGATGCCGAGTTCCTTCTTCGCGAGTTGCATCACCGAATCGCGCGTGATACCGAGGAGGATGCTGTCGGAAGGAGGTGGTGTGACGATCTTCCCCTTGGTAACAATGAAGATGTTCTCGCCGCTGCCCTCAGAGACATGTCCTGCCTCGTTGAGCATTATTGCCTCGTCATATCCAGCCCGGTTGGCGTCGGTCTTCGCGAGCGCGCTGTTGACATATATGCCGGTCACCTTCCCGTGCGTCGATATCTGGGTGTCGCTGACGCGTCTCCATGACGAGGTGCAACACCTGATTCCACCGGTGCCGAGATAGGGAGGAAGCGTGGTCGCGATAACGAACCAGTCATCCTCAAGTCCGTGAAGCTTGACGCCGATAGCCTCGGATGACTTGTAAGCCAGGGGCCGGCAGTAAACGTTCTGCCTGAAGCCGGATCGCCTCACCGTCTCGACGGTGATATCGGCCATCTGCTGTTCATTCCAAGGCAGAGAGATATTCAGGATCTTGCAAGCATTCAGCTGGCGGCGATAGTGGTCTTTGACGCGAAAGAGGCAGAACTGCTCCTTTTCCTCGTCCCAGTTTGCCCGTATGCCGCCGAAGGTGGCGGTCCCGTAATGCAGCGCCTGTGTCAGGATGCCAATCTTGGCATCTTTTAGGGGCATGTATTCCCCTCTGAAAAAGGCATAGGGTTCCATTCTGTAAATACCTCCTCAGTGCAACTGTTATGGCATCCGTCCCGTGGTGCTGCTCACTGCCCGGAGACGGCTATCGCTGTTTGTTTGGTGAGCGTCCGCTCCTCTCACCTCAACTTTCAGTCGGTTAGATGTAAACAGAGAAGCCTCCCTTCCGGGAGGCTTCTTCCTGCTGTTCTATATTTTTCTACCTGCTATTCCGACCGAAAAAGCCTCCCGTGCGCACCTGCAGTGCGCACGATAAGCATAGCTGCTGCCACAACCACTTGAGGAGACTGAGCGTTCATCACAACCTGCTAATACGAGCATCAATTCTAAGAGCCTCGTCTCCCAGTGTCAACCCTTGTCTACGCGTATTCTCCTTGCCACCTCATCGCCTATCTCTTCTGTAGTGACATCGCGGGTGCCCTTCTGCGAGATATCCGGTGTCCTGAGACCGTCCTCCAGCACGGATACGACGGCTTCCTCAATGGCACGGGCCTCCTCTGGGAGCCCGAGTGAGTACCTCAAGAGCATCGCTGCGCTGAGGATGGCTGCAAGGGGGTTGGCTACTCCCTTCCCGGCGATGTCAGGTGCCGAACCATGAATGGGCTCGTACAGGCCTCGTGTCCTGCCTGTTGGGAGTCCTGACAGGCTTGCCGATGGCAACAGGCCCATGCTGCCCGCGAGTACGGCAGCCTCGTCTGTGAATATGTCGCCGAACATGTTTGTCGTCACTATCACATCGAACTGTGTCGGTCTGATCATCAACTGCATTGAGAATGTGTCCGCAAGCATGTGAGACACTTCGACGTCGGGGTATTCGGACGCAACCTCTGTGGCTACCTGGCGCCACAGCCGGGACGAGATCAGGGCATTGAATTTGTCGACCGAGACGACTTTCCTTTGTCGCGTCCTTGCGAGCTCACAGGCGACCCGTACAACGCGCGCTATTTCGTGCTCGGAGTAGTCCTCCGAGTCGACTGCACGCCTACCTTCCGGTGTGTCCCACCGCTTTTTCGGCTGGCCAAAATAGAGGCCGCCTGTCAACTCACGTACGAACATGATGTCGGCCCCGCGCACAACTTCGGGTCGCAGCGGGCTCTTGTCGACCAGCATCGGATACGACTTCACGGGCCGCAGATTGGCAAATAGGTTCAACGACTTGCGCAGCCGGAACAAGGCCTGCTCCGGGCGGACATCGGTCGCCGGGTTGTCCCATTTTGGCCCTCCGACCGCCCCGAACAATATGGCGTCCGACGTCTGGCACATGGCGAGTGTGTCTTCCTCCAGCGGCGTTCCTGTTGCATCGAGTGCTGCTCCGCCAACCAGTCCCTCCACGTACTTGAACTCGTGCCCGAACTGCTGGCCCACCGCCGAAAGGACTTTTCTCGCCTCGTTCGTTACCTCGGGCCCGATGCCGTCGCCGGCAAGTACCGCGATGGTGTAACTCATACGTTCTGCTCCTCCAAACGTTTCTTTGTGTACGCGACGAGTCCTCCAGTGTTGATGATTGCCATCATGAACTCCGGGTACGGCTTTGCCACGTGACGCGTTCCACGGGTCGTGTTCGTGATCTCGCCGCGCTCGAGGTCGATTTCGAGCACATCTCCGGACTCACACGAGTTTGCTGCCTCGGAGCACTCGAGCAGTGGCAGCCCGATGTCAATTGCGTTCCTGAAGAAGATGCGTGCGAAACTGTGCGCGATGACGCATGATATGCCTGAAGCCTTGATGGCCAGAGGTGCATGTTCACGGGACGAGCCACAACCGAAGTTGGTTGTGGCAACGATTATGTCTCCCGGCTTGACCTTTGCGTGGAAGCCTGGGTCGATGTCCTCCATGCAGTGCTCGGCAAGGAGTTCAGCCTCAAAGACATTCAGGTAGCGTGCGGGGATAATCACGTCCGTGTTCACGTCCGCGCCATATTTGTGAACATTGCCCATGAGTCTCATTGTATGTGTGCCTCCCTAGCTGGTGCTACCTCCCAGGGCGCCGTGATACAGCCTGCTACTGCGCTCGCTGCCGCTACTGCTGGACCTGTGAGGTACACCTCCGACTGAGGGCTGCCCATCCGACCGACAAAGTTCCGGTTCGTCGTGGAAACGCAGCGTTCCTCTGGCGCGAGGACACCCATGTAGCCGCCGAGGCATGGTCCGCAGGTCGGCGTGCTCACCACCGCGCCAGCCTCGATGAAAGTGTCGATCAGTCCTTCCCCGATTGCTTGGCGGTACACGCCCTGTGTGCCGGGGATGACGATACACCTCACGTGAGGGTGCACGGACCGCCCTCTGAGCAGCTGCGCCGCCATGCGCAGGTCGGAGATGCGACCGTTTGTGCAACTGCCGATGACCACCTGGTCTACAGGCAGATGCCCCGCCTTGCTCACTGGCCTGATGTTCGACGGGAGGTGTGGGAAGGCGACGAGGGGCTCTATCGTCGCTGCATCGTACTCAATGATGCGGGCGTAGTCACTGTCCGAATCTGTGTAGTACTCTCTTGCGGTGGTACTATCGTAGTTGGGCGGATGCGCAGCGATGTATTCCGTGGTCTTTTCGTCCACCGCGAACAGGCCAGCCTTGCCCCCAGCTTCGATGGCCATGTTCGCCATGGTGAACCGGCCGTCCATATCCAGGTTGGAGATGGCGTCGCCGCCGAACTCCATGGCGGCGTAGAGAGCCCCGTCGATGCCAATGTCACCGATGACGTGCAGTATCAGGTCTTTGCCACTCACCCAGGGCTGGAGGTGGCCCCTGAAGACAAACTTGATGGTGGGCGGTACCTTCATCCAGATGTCTCCGGTTGCCATTGCCATCGCGATATCGGTCGACCCCATTCCGGTGGCAAAGGCGCCGAGCGCACCATAGGTGCACGTGTGTGAGTCCGCACCGACGATCACTTGCCCTGGACCTACAAGTCCCTCTTCCGGCAGTAGGACATGCTCGATGCCAGCGCGGCCGCTCTCGTAATACACGCACGCCTGTTCGCGACAGAACTCCCGGACAATCTTTGCCTGTATCGCTGAGGGGATGTCCTTGTTGGGCACGAAGTGGTCCGGGACCATCACGACCTTCGACGGGTCGAAGACTCTCTCCACTCCCAGCTTTCTGAACTCCCTGATGGACAGCGGCCCGGTTATGTCATTTGCCAGGACTATATCCACGCTCACGTTGATGAAGTCGCCGGGCGAGACTGAGCCTCGCCCGGAATGAGCCGCGAGGATTTTCTCAGCTATAGTAGCCATCAGGCGCCCTCTCTGATTCCTGGCCGGTTGCCTTCGATGTCAATGGACTGCAACTCGCCGCTTGCCTGCTTCGCGAGGATGAGCCTGTTGAGCGCGTTCATGTACGCCTTGGCACTGGCTACTACGATGTCTGTTGAGGCGCCCCGCCCGGTGTACATTCTTCCGTCACTCTCGATGCGGATGAGCACTTCCCCGATGGCGTCGAAGCCTTCCGTGTTTGCGTTGATGTTGAACTCGACCAGCGTGTTTGGAATGCCGATGATGCGGTTGATGACCTTGTACACCGCGTCGACTGGGCCTGTCCCGAGGGCCGCGTCAGCGAGCACCTCGCCTGAAGGGCCGATGAGTCGAACGGCTGCGGAATGAAGGCTATGGTCGCCACAGGAGACATCCACGTGATCGAGCTTGTAGACCTGTGTCTCCATGCGCAACTCTTCACTGACCAGTGATTCAAGGTCTCTGTCCGTGATCTCCCGCTTCTTGTCGGCGAGTTCTTTGAACGCCTTGAATGCGTGCCCCAAGGCTTCTTCGCTGAGGGCGAAGCCCAGTTCTGCCAGGCGTTCCCTGAAGGCGTGCTTGCCGCTCAGCTTGCCGAGTACAAGGCTGCTCGCCGGGATGCCCACGGTACGGGGATCCATGATCTCGTAGGTGCTTGATTCCTTTACCATGCCGTCCTGGTGGATACCCGACTGGTGGCGGAAGGCATTGGCCCCCACGATGGCCTTGTTGGGCTGTACGACGAATCCGGTGAGCTCGCTGACCATGCGGCTTGTCTTGTATATCTGCGTCGTGTCCACTCCTGTATCCAGCCCGAACAGGTCGTGCCTGGTCTTCAGTGCCATCACTATCTCTTCGAGGGCCGCATTACCTGCCCGTTCACCGATGCCGTTGATTGTGCATTCGACCTGTCTGACACCCAACCTCACCGCTTCCAGGCTGTTGGCCACCGCGAGACCCAGGTCATCGTGGCAGTGGACGCTCACACATGCCTTGTGGATGTTCGGGACGTTGTCCATGATTCCCCGGATGAGTGAGCTGAATTCGTTGACGGTGCTGTATCCGACTGTATCCGCGATGTTGACTGTGACAGCCCCGGCATCGATCACGGCCTCCAGCAACTGGTACAAGAAGGTGCGTTCGGCGCGGGTCGCGTCCATGGGAGAGAACTCCACATCGTCCGTGTAGCCCTTGGCGCGTGCAGTCATCTCGCGGGCAAGCTCGAGCGCCTCCTGGCGGCTCTTCTTCAGCATGTGAGCGAGCTGTATGTCCGACGCGGACAGAAAGACGTGGATGCGCGGGTGCACGGCGCCTTGTACGGCCTCCCATGCTCTGTCCACTGCGGCGGGGCGGCAATGTGCCAAGCCACAGATGACAGGCCTGTGTACCTCGCTTGCGATGAGTTGCACCGCCTTGAAGTCGCCCGGGGAGCTGATCGGGAACCCGGCTTCGATGATGTCGACACCCAGCTTGTCGAGTTGGCGCGCGATCGTCAGCTTCTCCTGTGGAGTGAGGCTTGTCCCGGCGGCCTGCTCCCCGTCTCTCAGTGTGGTATCGAAAATAGCTACTCTACCGTTTGTCCTCTTTCCTTCGCGCGACACGTGGTCGTCAGAATCGTTTGTGATGTTTACTTCTTCGTCCATGGCATCATCTTTCTCAGTTCCTCACCGACGACTTCGATGAGTTCCTGCTGTTCGTTACGTTTCATAGCATTGAAGTGTGGCCTGCCGGCCTGGTTCTCGAGCACCCATTCGAGCGCGAACGTGCCGTCTTGGACCTCCTTGAGCATCCGCCGCATCTCTTCGCGCACCGACTCATTGATGATGCGCGGCCCCCTGGTGTAGTCGCCGAACTCCGCAACGTCACTTACGGAGTAGCGCATATACTTGAGCCCGCCCTGGTAGATGAGGTCGACGATGAGCTTGAGTTCGTTCAGGCACTCGAAGTAGGCGATCTCGGGCTGGTAGCCTGCCTCGACCAGCGTATCGAAGCCTGCCTTGATGAGCGCGGTCACGCCGCCACACAGTACCGCCTGCTCGCCGAAGAGGTCGGTCTCCGTCTCCTCGGCAAACGTCGTCTCAATGACGCCGGCACGGGCACAGCCGAGGGCGCTCGCATACGCAAGAGCCACCTCTCTGGCCTTGCCCGACACGTCCTGGTGTACTGCGAGGATGGCTGGCGGGCCCGCGTTTTCCTTATAGAGGGCTCGGAGCATGTGACCGGGACATTTCGGCGCGACCATGCTTACGTCGACGTTGGTCGGCGGGATAACCTGAAAGAAATGCACGTTGAAGCCGTGGGCGAACATCAGGGTCTTGCCTGCGGTGAGGTTGGGCTCGACCGACTCAGTGTATATGCGGGCGTGCTGGTTGTCGGGTGCGAGCATCGTGATGATGTCGGCCTCCTTCGTCGCATCGGCGACGGTCAGCACTCTGAAGCCGTCGGCCTCAGCCGCCTTCCACCCTGTTCCACCGGGTCGGCTTGCCACGATAACGTCGTAGCCGCTGTCCCTCAGGTTCTGAGCATGTGCGTGCCCCTGGCTTCCGTAGCCGACTATGGCGATAAGCTTGCCTTTAAGATGCGAAAGGTCGGCATCCCTGTCGTAGTACACCTTGGCCATCTTGAAATCCTCCTTACGTTCGATCGACGATGCTTGATTTGGCGCCCCGTGTCAGGGCCGTGCGGCCCGTGCGGGCCATCTCGGTGATTCCGAAGTGATGAAGCAACCGGAAGAGAGAATCTATCTTGTCCTCTCCTCCGGTGACCTCCACGATAAGCGAATCATGTGCGACATCGACAATCTTTGCGCGGAAGATATCGCAGATCTGCATTATCTCACTCCGGTCCGTTGGTCCGGCGGAGACCTTGAACAGGGCGAGCTCCCTTGCGACCATGTCTTCCCGCGTGATGTCGGTCACGTTCACGACCTCGATGAGTTTGTCGAGCTGCTTGATGACCTGCTCCACGGCGGCATCATTGCCCCTGACGACGATTGTCATGCGTGAGAGGCCCGGCCGCTCGCAGTGACCAACCGACAGGCTCTCGATGTTGAATCCACGGCGTCTGAACAACCCTGCCACTCGGGTGAGGACACCGGGTTCATCCTGTACAAGTGAGATAAGTGTGTGAGAGTGTTCGTCCATTGTACCTCTCCTAGGTGCGTGTGACGCATGCCGTGTCGGCGACGCCGATCATCTGACCGAGGCTCGAACCGGGTGCGCATATAGGGAATACGTTCTCTTCGGGTTCAACCTCGAAATTGATCAGGAATGGTCCCTCGTGCATCATCGCGCGCTCGATGGCGGGTATCACCTCTTCCTCCCTCGTCACGTGCATGCCAGGTATGTCGTATGCGTCCGCCAGCTTCACGAAGCTTGGCGTGTGAATTGCGACATCGACGTAGTTCTTATCATTAAACAGGTCCTGCCACTGCCGCACCATGCCCAGGTAGCCGTTGCTGATAACTGCCATCTTGATGGGCAAGCGCTCCTGAACGATGGTGGAAAGCTCCTGCATCGTCATCTGGAAGCCACCGTCGCCCGTGATCACCCATACGGCTTCGTCGGGGCAGGCTATCTGTGCGCCCACCGCCGCTGGCAGCTCGAAGCCCATGGTCCCGTGACCTCCCGAGGAGATGAACCCGTTGCGGCGGCCGGAAGCATACTCCTGTGCAGCAAACATCTGGTGCTGGCCGACTCCAGTGACCACGAGGGTCCTGTCATCAATCATGGAGAACAGGTGCCGTATCACCACCCTAGTTGATAGCGCAGTTCCCTTGGTGTCAACCGTCAAAGGGTGCCTCTCGCGCCACTCTTCAACCTGTTTCAGCCAGCCGTTGCTCTGCCGCGCGGCGATGAGTGGGTTCAGCTGTGACAGCACCGTCTTTGCGTCCCCGATGAGAGACATGAACGTGGGCACATTCTTGTTGATTTCTGCTGGCGAGATATCGATGTGTACAACGACGGCTTTGGGGGCGAACTCGGTTGTCTTCATCGTCGTCCTGTCGACGAACCTCGTGCCGATGGCGAGTACGAGGTCAGCCTCCTGGGCGGCCAGATTCGCATATGCCGCTCCGTGCATGCCGACTATTCCTAGGCTCAGTTCGTGCTTTGGAGGGAAAGAGCCAAGCCCCAGCATCGTGTTGGCAACCGGCGCCTGCAGGGTCTCTGCGAGCTCCGTCAATTCTTCGCATGCCTGCGATATGATTACTCCCCTGCCCGCGAGGATGAAGGGCCGCTCAGACCGGTTGATCAGTTCTGCCACAGCTGCAATGTGGTCGTGAGGGGCCGAAGTCTGTGGGTGGTAGCCTGGAAGGTCCACGGTCTCGGGGTAATGGAATTCGGCGAGTTCTTGTTGCACATCCTTCGGGATATCGATGAGCACCGGCCCTGGCCGGCCCGTCTGGGCAATGTAGAACGCCTCCTTTACTATCCTCGGGATCGCGCGTGCTTCGCGCACAAGGTAGTTATGCTTCACAATGGGCAGAGTGATTCCCGTAGTGTCGGTCTCCTGGAATGCGTCCTTTCCGATCAGCGGGCGGGCCACCTGGCCGGTGATGACGACCATGGGAGTGGAGTCCATGTACGCGTCGGCGATGCCGGTAACAAGGTTCGTGGCGCCGGGGCCGGAAGTGGCAACGCAAACGCCTGCTTTCTGTCGTGCCCGGGCATATCCTGCTGCGGCGTGGGCAGCCCCCTGCTCATGCCGCACGAGCACCCGGCGAATCTGCGGGTACTCCGAGAAGGCATCGTACAGTGGAATGACAGTGCCGCCGGAAATGCCGAAAATCACTTCCACGCCCTCACGCAAGAGGCTTTCGCAGAGGATTTGAGCACCCGTCTTCATCGCGATTCTCCTTTCCTGTTTCTCGTGCGGCGTCGCTGTGCCGCCTGCATAAGCAAGAGGGGCCCTCCGCCTGGAGGGCCCCTCTGCTATCGTCGCTGTAAAAAACCGCCTAGCTCGCAAGCCTCCCAGGCGCACGTGAAGTGCGCACAATAATGATGATGCTAAGGATGAGGCCTATGCGGGCAAGTGCATTCATTGTATTGGTGGAGAATGGTAAAGAAACACGGTCCGGTCTGTCAAGCCACATGTGCCCAACTGATGGGCAAATCCGACGCTATCTGGGGCCTGACTTGATTGCATCGTCTCCGTACCTTTCCCGGATGTGTGCAATCGCCTTGTTGAGGGCTTGGATGCGCTCTGTCTCGGGGGAGAACATGTCAAGCTGGCGGTCGGGACCGCTGAGACGCGAGACACGGACGCCGATGAGTCGCACGCGGCGGGTGTCGTTCTGGAGGAGTTGCCGCAGGAGCCGGGCGGCTACCCTGTGCAGCTCGTCCGCCTCGCTGCTCTCGATTCGCAGGCTCCGTTGCCTTGTCACAGTCTCGAAGTCCTCGTAGCGCAGCTTGAGGGTCACCGTCGACGCCTGCCTGCGGTGAGCGTGGAGGTCGTTGGAAAGGTGTCGGCACATTGCGTGCACCACTTCCTCTAGGAAGGGCAGGTCGCGTGTGTCTGTCCCGAAAGTCGTCTCCCTGCTCATCGACCTCGGCCCTCCACGAGGTTCGACCCTGCTCATGTCTATACCCTGTGCGTGCCGCTTGAGTACCGGTCCGTACCGCCCTAGCTTGCGTTGAAGTAGGTCGTCATGGACAGTTGCCAGTTGGCCCAGGGTCTCGATGCCGATGTCGTGAAGCTGCCCCGCGGTCTTGGGGCCGACGCCTGGCAGCACGCGAATGTCAAGCGGTGCAAGGAAGGATGCTTCTTCGCCGGGGCGAACGACCACAAGACCGTCAGGCTTGTCATGGTCGGAAGCTATCTTGGCCACAGTCTTGCACGACGCCACCCCGACGGATGCTGTCAGTTGCAGCTCGCCACGGATCCGCTGTTTCAGTCTATGTGCAAGTTGCCCGGCTTCAGCGAAGTCTTCCGTCACGTCGGAGACGTCCAGAAATGCCTCATCAAGCCCCAGCGGCTCAATGAGCCGCGAGACGGAGACGAGAAGCTCCATGAAACGGCATGACGCCTGTGAGTATCGTTCAAAGTGCACCGGGACGAAAATGGCCGAAGGGCAAAGCCGTTGTGCAGTGGCCAGAGGCATGGCCGAGTGTACACCGAAGCGCCGTGCCTCGTATGAGGCAGTCGATACGACGCCCCGGGAACCACGCTCACCTCCGACGATTACCGGCTTGCCGCGAAGCGACGGATCGTATAGCTGCTCGACTGAGACGAAGAACGCGTCGAGGTCGACATGAAAAATGCAGCGGTGCACGTGGGGATTGTAGCGCCAGCATGTTCACTGCCGCAACATAACACGCAAGCTCACCTCTCCCCGCCCGCTTGCCGTAGCACGCGCCGGAGTTTGAGACGGAACTCGTGACGGGGCAGCATGATAGCGCGACCACAAGTGAGACACCTGAGGCCGATGTCGGCGCCGACCCGGTAGACTTCCCATGTTGTCCCGCCGCAGGCGTGCGACTTGCGCAGCATTACCGTGTCGCCCGGCTGCAAATCGGGCACCGGCCGACCTTGTTGCGTGGTCATTGTGTCACTCTCTGCGGCTGCGGTTGATGCAGTCGCGAAGCCGCAACGCTGCAGCGCGGGCGGCTTCGGCGAAATCGGATCCTGCCGATGCATACAGCACGGCGCGGGAAACGTTTATGAGGATCCCTGCGCCTGTCCCGTCTACGCCGTTCTTTACCACCACCTCAACGTCTCCACCCTGGGTGCCGATGCCGGGTATCAGGAGAGGCATGGTGGGGCAGAGGCCACGGATGCGGCGGAGTTCGTCGGGGTATGTGGCTCCTACCACGAGTCCGATATTGCCACGCGTGTTCCATTCCAGCGCCTTGCGCGCCACGTGCTCGTAGAGCAGCTGTCCATCCGCCTTGAGGTCCTGGAAGTCGCGTGCGCTGCGGTTGGACGTGCGACAGAGGAGAAAGACGCCCCGGTCGGAATAGCGTATGAACGGCTCGACTGAATCGAAACCGAGCCACGGGTTGACGGTGACAGCATCAAACGCGAGCATGCGGAACAGGGCGCGCGCGTAGTATGTGGCGGTGTTGCCGATGTCGCCCCGCTTGGCATCACCGATCACCGGGATGTCGTCAGGGATGTGCGCCCTCGTGTCCTCAAGTGCCTTGAGCCCGTCAAGTCCCTCAGCCTCATAGAAGGCGAGGTTTGGTTTGTACGCGCAGACGATGTCTTTGGTCGCGTCGATTATCGCCCGGTTGAATTCGAAGATGCCGAGGCCAGGCGGCAGCCGTGATGGGTCGGTATCGAGCCCCACGCACAGCAGGCTATTGTTCCTGTCAACGGCGCCACGCAATTTGTCCTGAAAAGTCATCTATTGCCCCGGTTGTCAGTAGTTCACTATCGTGTTGATGCTCTGTGCCACCTTCTCGCCGCGCTGGTTATGGCTCTCAGACGTGTATGTAAGTATGAACATCTCCCCGAGGCGCCCTTCCCGTCGCTTGACATCCGACAACTTTGTTCGCGAGGTGATAACGTCGCCCACGCGCAGAGGAGCGAAGAACTCCCATGTCTCCTCTCCCTCCAGCACGTTCTCGCGCGGCAGCGGGACCTCAGGCACTGGGACGGGAACGACCCCCGGTTTTGGGCTGCACCGTGTGAGAGTCATGAGCGCCGTGAATATGTGCGGTGGTACTATCGTCCCCTTGTAGCGGCTCGCCCTTGCAAATGATTCGTCTGTCCAGAGGGGGTTGTTGTCCTGGATGGCCTCCAGGAACCGCCTGACTACCTCGGGACCGACGTTAAGAACGTGTGTCTTTCCTTCCGTTCCGATGAACTTCTCCATGTCCTCGATTGTCAGCAGGCGCTCGGTCACATTATCCTCCTTCGTGGCGCTCGACTGTATGTCATGCTGTCCTGGATGGCAGCATGACGGTTGCCGTGCCCTGCGTCGTTCGCGTGCCGTCGGGCTGCTCCGTCCAGATATCGAGGTCGACGAGATGTTCACTGCCCTCAACCCGTGTGCCTCTCACGACGCCTCTGATAAGCATGTCCTGGTCGGCGGGGTCGGTGCCCTTGTAGCGGCAGCTATAGCGCTTGAGAAAACCGTCTGGCCCTGCCCAGCGGGTCAGCATTTCTCCCAGGAATGCGGCCTTGAGTCGCCCATGTACGACCACATCGGGAAGCTTGTTCTTCCTCGCGAATGCCGTGTCGTAGTGGATCTCATAGAAGTCCTCGCTTGCGCCCGCCCACATGACGAGCTGTCTGCGCGTGGGGTGCTTGGTCAGCGATGGGATCTCCTGCCCTTCTTTCACGTCCTCGAAGAAGACCTGGTCTGACTTCATGCTGACCTCCGTCGAATGTGCTACGGCTATTGTAGGGGCGGAGCGGCGCCGTTTCAACCGCTGCGACGCTGGAGACAGAGTCGCGAGTTCGTCTCTACACGGTGGCTGATGTGGTTCTCTCCGTGTGCACTGACTGCTGGCGCCAGGTCGGCGGTGGCGATGGCATGTGACTCGCCCGTGT